>URTG01000068.1 GCA_900550705.1 uncultured Eubacteriales bacterium
GCTTGCTTGCTTGCTTAGGTCAGTAAGGTAATCGTTCAGCTTGCCGCTTATCATCAGGTTTGAGTAGAGTACCTTGCGGTGCTGTTTCAGATACTGCAAGTGTCGCTGTCCCCATATGCCGATAGGTCTGCTCTCCGGCAATCAGATAGTAGTCCCCGACAAGCTCATAACGCAAGCCTATCCATTCGTCTGTAACGAATTGTTCCATTGTGTGTTCCTCCAAATAAAGATTTTTACTTCAAAATCCATTCCGCTGTCACTAAACAGTGTGCTTTTGAAGTTTTGTCCTTATCTGGTTCTGGTTTCACTCATATATAAATGATACAAATCTATTTTCGCAGCTCTTGTTTATATTACTTTTTATCAGAACTCGTATTATGGAAGCTGATACTATAAATATGATACCTAGAATAACAGATATTGCTAAATATCCAACCGTAAAATAACATTCTCTATCATTAATGTAGTGAGGAGCGGCAGCAAATACAAAGCCAAACAATAATGCTACAATTATCTCAAATATGTTTATATTATATTTTCTTAATTTATTATAGTATTTTACCTTAAACCCTGTCAATATCATCTTTCATTTATTATGAATAATATTTTGTTTTGAAATATCCATTGAAAAAACGCGGAAAATAGGATATACTATTTCCGATCAAAAAAACTGGAGGAATTCAGCATGACTATCACCAAGGATACCATTATCGGCGACATTCTGACCATCGCCCCTCAGACCGCCCCTCTGTTCATGGGCATCGGAATGCACTGCCTGGGCTGCCCCGCCTCCCGGGGGGAGACCGTGGAGCAGGCCTGCATGGTTCACGGCGTGGACGCCGACGATCTGCTGGCGCAGGTCAATAAGATGATCGCCGACGGCGAGTAATCGCGCGCCGCATCTTCACACAGGAAAGGGAGCCTCACGGGGTTCCCTTTTTGTGTCTGCGGGCGTGAGGCCGCATTACCACAGAAAAGGAGCGTGACTATGGGAACGACACTGGAGCTTTCGCCCCGGCTGCGGATGGTGGCGGAGTTGGTGCCCGCCGGAGCCAGGCTGGCCGACGTGGGCACCGACCACGGCTATCTCCCGGCGGCGCTGATCCAGGCGGGGAAGATCCCCTCCGCCATCGCTGCCGACCTGCGGCAGGGGCCTCTGTCCCGGGCGAAGGCCACCGTGGCGGAGTACGGGCTGGGGGAGCACATCGCCTTTCGCCTGTGCGACGGCCTCCGGGGGCTTGGGCCGGAGGAGACGGACTGCGTATCCATCGCCGGGATGGGCGGGGAGACCATCGCCCACATTCTGAACGACGCCCCCTGGACCCGGGCGCGGGGGACCCCCCTGGTGCTCCAGCCCATGACCTCGTTTTACGATTTGCGGCTGTGGCTGACGGAGCACGGCTATACCATCCGCCGGGAGTGCTTAGTCCGGGAAGGTGAAACCCTTTACACCGCTTGGCTTGCCCAGGCGGGGGAGGGGGAACCCTATACCCCGGCGGAGCTGTGGGCGGGGAAAAACAGCCCGGACCCGCTGCGGGGGGAGTGGCTGGACCTGTGGCGGCGGAAGGTGAACCGGGCCTTAGAGGGGCTGGCCAAGGCCCAGCAGACCGGGGCGGCGGAGCGCATCCGCCATCTGACCCAGGTGCGGGACGGCCTGGACGGGATGAAAGGAGAATGGAACGCATGGCAACGGTAAAAGAAATTTACAACTACATCAACGAATTGGCCCCCTTTCGGCTGCAAATGAGCTTTGACAACGCCGGGTTCTTGGTGGGCCGGGGGGAGCGGGAGGTCACCTCCATCCTGGTCTCCCTGGACGTCACCGAGCCGGTGGCCCGGGAGGCGGCGGAGCGGGGCTGTCAGCTGGTGGTGGCCCACCATCCGGTGATTTTTGACCCCGCCCGGTCGGTCACCGACGAGACCGTCACCGGCCGGACCCTGCTGGCCCTGACGGAGCAGGGGATCGCCGCCATCTGCGCCCACACCAATCTGGACGCGGTGGCCGGGGGCGTGAACGACTGTCTGGCCCAGGCGCTGGGCCTGACTGCGGTGGGCCAGCTCCATCCGGACGGGGTGGACGACCGCGGCGCAGCCTACGGCATCGGCCGGGTGGGCGCGGCCCATCAGTCCGGACTGTCCGCCGCCCAATACGCCGCCTTTGTGAAGGAGCGGCTGTCCGCCGCCTCGGTGCGCTTTGTGGACACGGGCCGCCCGGTGGAGCGGGTGGCCGTGGGCGGAGGCTCCTGCGGCTCCATGCTGGCCGACGCGGCCGCCGCCGGGTGCGACACCTTTGTCACCGCCGACGTGAAGCACAGCCAGTATCTGGAGGCCCGGGCCATGGGGATCAATCTTATGGACGCGGGACACTATGCCACGGAGAACGTGGTCTGCGGCCCCCTGGCCCGGCAGCTGGCCCAGCGCTTCCCACAGCTCCGGGTGCTGGGGAGCCAGGTCCATCACGAGCCATATTCTGAGGCGTAAGGGCAAGAAAATCGCAAAAAGCCCTTGCATTCCGCCGGAGGGCGTGGTATAATCTCCTGGTCTGAAAACGGGCGGTCCTCTGCGCGCGGCAGCTGCGGCGGCGACATGAACGCCTATATAACAGGAGGAACATAAAATGGATTTGTTAAAGGCTTTTTCTGAGAAGTATAAGAAGGCGGAGCCCCCCGTTGTCACCGTCGGCGACACCGTGCGCGTTCACCTGAAGGTCAAGGAAGGCAACCGCGAGCGTATCCAGGTCTTCGAGGGCACCGTCATCGCCAAGAAGCACGGCGGCATCGAGGAGAGCTTCACCGTCCGCCGCGTCTCCTACGGCGTCGGCGTGGAGAAGGTTTTCCCCCTCCATGCTCCCTCCATCGAGAAGGTCGAGCTGGTGCGTCACGGCAAGGTCCGCCGCGCCAAGCTGTATTACCTGCGCGGCCGCGTGGGCAAGGCTGCCAAGATCAAAGAGGCTCTGTAAGAATCCTACGAAAAGGGAGCGGCGTTGCGCCGCTCCTTTTTTCTCATTCCCAGTTGCGCCCTGTGAGACAGGGCGGGAAGGAGGCTGACGATGAACATTCAATGGTATCCCGGCCACATGACCAAGACCCGGCGGCAGATCGAGGCCGACCTGAAAAATGTGGACCTGGTGGCGGAGATCGTGGACGCCCGGATTCCTGTGTCCAGCCGCAACCCGGACATTGACAGCATCTGCGCTGGAAAGCCCCGGCTCATCGTGCTGAACCGGGCGGACCAGGCGGACCCGGAGGGCAACCGCCGCTGGGCGGCCTATTTCAAGGCCCAGGGGCACGCCGTGATGGAGACCGACGCCAGGTCCGGCTCCGGCGTGGCCCAGTTTTCCGGCACGGTCCAGGGCATTCTGAAGGACCAGATCGCCCGCTGGCGGGAGAAGGGCCAGGTGGGCCGCCCTGTCCGGGCCATGGTGGTGGGGGTGCCCAACGTGGGCAAGTCCACCTTTATCAACAAGGTGGCCAAGCGGAAGTCCGCCAAGGCGGGGGACCGCCCCGGTGTCACCCGGGGCAAGCAGTGGATCAACGTGGACCGCAGTCTGGACCTGCTGGACACCCCGGGCATTCTGTGGCCCAAGTTTGAGGACCCCACCACCGGCCTGCACCTGGCCTTTACCGGCGCGGTGAAGGACGACATCATCGACGTGGAGACCCTGAGCTGCCACCTGATGGAGCTGCTGTCCCGCCGGTATCCCCAGGTGCTGAAAAACAACTACAAGCTCTCCCAGCTGCCGGAGCGGCAGGAGGGGGAGAACGAGATCGCCTACGGCTATCGCCTGCTGGAGGCGGGGGCACAGAAGCGGGGGATGCGGATTTCCGGCGGCGAGCTGGACACCGAGCGCATGGCCCGGGTGCTGCTGGACGAGTACCGCGCTGGCAAGCTAGGGCGCTTTACACTGGAACTGCCAGAATAGGCTTGAGAGGGGAGAGGAGACCATGGACCTTTGGCTCTATGAGCGGGAGGCGGCCCGGACCGGAGCGCGGCACATCTGCGGCTGTGACGAGGCCGGGGCGGGGCCGCTGGCCGGACCGGTCTACGCTGCGGCGGTGATCTTGCCCTTCGGGCTGGAAATTTCCGGGCTGAACGACTCCAAAAAGCTGACGGAAAAGCGGCGGGAGGCCCTGTTTCCCGTGATCCGGGCCCAGGCGGAGGCATGGTCCGTGGCCTGGGTGGACGCGGCGGAGATCGACGCCACGGACATCCTCAGCGCCCGGATGAAGGCCATGCAGCTGGCCATCGACGGCCTGGCCCGCCCGGCGGACTTCGCCCTCATCGACGGCAACCGGGACCACGGCCGCTCAGCGGCCATCGTAACGCCCCACCGCTGCATTGTAAAGGGAGATAGCCTGTCAGCATCCATCGCGGCGGCCTCGGTGCTGGCCAAGGTGAGCCGGGACCATTTTATGCTGGACATGGCGGAGCAGTACCCCCAATACGCCTTTGAGCGGCACAAGGGCTACGGCACCAAGCTCCACTATGAGCGCCTGGCGGAGTTCGGCCCCAGTCCCATCCACCGCCTGACGTTTCTGAACAAGAGATGAGCGGCCAGAGCAGCCGCCTGCTGGGGCGGTGGGGGGAGGAGATAGCCGCCGACTGCCTCCGGCGGAAGGGCTACCGCCTGTTGGCCGCCAACTGGCGGTGCCGCTTCGGCGAGGTGGACCTGATCGCGGCGGACCGGCAGTACCTGTGCTTTGTAGAGGTCAAGCTGCGGAAGAACGGCGGCTTCGGCGGGGCAGGAGCGGCGGTGACCGCCGCCAAGCAGGCCAGGCTGCGGGCCACCGCCCAGCTGTACCTGGCGCAGAACCCCACCCGGCTCCAGCCCCGCTTCGATGTGATCGAGGTCTACGCTCCACAGGGAACGGACACCTCCCGGCCAACTGTCCGCCATCTGGAAAATGCCTTTTGATTTTGGGGCAAAATCCGGTTTTTCCCGGGAATCTCTTGACCTGGGGCGGAGAAGCTGGCATAATAGAACGTAAATGAGCAAGCGGCCCGCCATCCATCCCAGTAAGGACTTCGCGCCTCCGGAGGAGCGGGCGGGCTGTGTTCAGGCATGAAACATGAAAGGTTGGAATGATTACGATGCAATACATCAGCACAAGAAATTCCGACGTCCGCTGCACCGCCTCCCAGGCCATCGCTCAGGGCCTGGCAAGAGATGGCGGTCTGCTGACCCCCTGCTATCTGCCCAAGCTGCCGGCCACGGCGCTGGAGGACCTGAAGGGCATGGGCTATCAGCAGCGCGCTGTGTACATTATGAAGCTGTTCCTGGAGGAGTTCTCTGTAAAGGAACTGACGGATTATACCACTGCGGCGTATGGACCCAACAAGTTTGATACCCCGGCGGTGGCCCCGGTCCATACTCTGGACGGCACGACCCACTGCCTGGAGCTGTGGCACGGCCCCACCTGCGCCTTTAAGGACATGGCGCTGCAAATGCTGCCCCATCTGCTCACCGCCTCCCTGACCAAGACGGAGGAGTACCGCACCGCCTGTATCCTGGTGGCCACCTCCGGCGACACGGGCAAGGGCGCGCTGGAGGGCTTCAAGGACGTGGACCACACCCGTATCCTGGTGTTCTATCCCAAGGACGGCGTGTCCAAGGTCCAGGAGCTCCAGATGGTCACCCAGGAGGGCAAGAATGTGGGCGTCTCCGCCGTTTACGGCAACTTTGACGACGCCCAGACCGGCGTGAAGCGGCTGTTTTCCGACGAGAAGCTCCGGGAGGAGCTGGACCGCCGGGGCTTCTTCTTCTCCTCGGCCAACTCCATCAACTGGGGCCGTGTGCTGCCCCAGATCGTCTACTACGTCTCCGCCTACTGCGACCTGCTGCGGGACGAGAAGATCCAGCCCGGGCAGACGGTGAACGTCTGTGTGCCCACGGGCAACTTCGGCAACATCCTGGCCGCCTATTACGCCCGGGAGATGGGGGTGCCCATCGGCAAGCTGATCTGCGCCTCCAACAGCAACAACGTGCTCACCGACTTCATCAAGACCGGCGTATATGACCGGAACCGGACGTTCTACAACACCATGTCCCCGTCCATGGACATTCTGATCTCCTCCAACCTGGAGCGGCTGCTGCTGGCGCTGACCCAGGATGTGAACGAGGTCAAGGGCTACATGGCCCAGCTGAACGAGACCGGCCGCTATGAGGTCAGCGACAAGGTGCGAGAGAAGCTGCAGAGCCTGTTCTGCGGCTACTGCTGCGACGACGCCGAGACCCAGAAGGTCATCGGCTCTATCTACGAGAAGAACGAGTACCTGGTGGACCCCCACACCGCCGTGGCCTTCTCCGCCCTGGCGCAGTACCGCGCCGAGACCGGGGACCAGGCCCCCAGCGTGGTGGTATCTACCGCCAGCCCATTCAAATTCTGCGACAGCGTTCTCGGTGCCTTGGGAGAGCACCAGATCGCCCAGGGCCTGGACGCCCTGGACCAGCTGACTGCGAAGACCCATCTCGCCGCCCCCGCGCCGCTGGCCGGGCTGCGGAACAAGGAGGTCCGCTTCACCCGCGTGGTGGAGAAGGACCACATGGTGGACGCAGTGCTGTCTATGCTGGAGTAATTTATGGCACTGTACGCCATCGGAGACACCCACCTGGCCCTGGGCGGCGACAAGATCATGGACGTGTTCGGCGGAGGCTGGATCGGCTATGTGGACAAGCTCAGACAGGGCTTTGCGGAGGTCACGCCGGAGGACACTGTGGTACTGTGCGGGGATCTCTCCTGGGGGATGAGCCTGGAGGAGTCGAAGAAGGACTTCGCCTTTCTGGACGCGCTGCCGGGAAAGAAGCTGCTGATGAAGGGAAACCACGACTATTGGTGGACCACCGCCAGCAAGATGGAGCGTTTTTTCGCAGAGAACGGCTTCACCACCCTGCATCTGCTCCACAATAACGCTTATTTCTACGGGGACGTCGCCCTGTGCGGCACCCGGGGCTGGTTCTATGAGGAGGACCGGGGAGAACAAAGCGCGAAGATCTTCAACCGGGAGCTGATCCGGCTGGAGGCCTCGTTGAAGGCGGGGGGAGAGGGCGAGAAGTTCTGCTTTCTCCACTACCCGCCCCTGTACCAGGGGTACCGCTGCCAGGAGATCATCGACCTGATGGAGCGCTACGGCGTGACCCGCTGCTATTACGGACATCTTCACGGCGGCGGACACCGCCTGGCCGTGTCCGGACAGCAGGGGAGCATTGAATATCACCTGGTCGCGGCGGATTATGTGGGCTTTCGCCCCACAAAAATTCTGGATTAAGCAAAAAAACGCGAAAATTTTCAAAAATACTCTAGCCAAAACAGGAGTTATCTGTTAAAATATCGTGGCGAAAGTAAAAAGGCGCTTGTTGTTCCTCCGTGAAGGCGGGAGCAAGGACGCGCTCACAGGAGGAAATTGACAAATGAAGGTCACCAGTGTTGAGAAGAAGGAAAAGAGCACGGTCGAGCTGACCATCCAGGTCGAGGCCGATGTGTTTGAGGCCGCCATTCAGAAGGTCTATTTGAAGAACCGCAGCAAGATCAACGTCCCCGGCTTCCGGAAGGGCAAGGCCCCCCGCAAGATCATCGAGGGTATGTACGGCTCCGGCGTGTTCTATGAAGATGCCATCAACGAGGTTTACCCCGAGGCCTATGAGGCTGCCGTGAAGGAGCAGGGCCTGGACGACGTGGGTTACCCCAAGATGGAGATCGTGGAGGTCGGCAAGGACGGCTTCACCTTCAAGGCGCTGGTTTCCGTCCGTCCCGAGGTCAAGCTGGGCACCTATAAGGGCATCTCCGCCGTGAAGGCCGAACCCAAGGTCACCGCCGAGGACGTGGACGCCGAGATGAAGCCCTACATCGACCGGGCCACCCGTCTGGTCAGCGTGGACCGCGCCGCCCAGAACGGCGACGTGGCGGTCATCGACTTCGAGGGCTTTGACAACGGCACTCCCTTCGACGGCGGCAAGGGTGAGAACTACGACCTGCGCCTGGGCGCCGGGATGTTCGTCCCCGGCTTCGAGGAGCAGGTGGTCGGCATGAAGGCCGGCGAGGAGAAGGACCTGGACATCACCTTCCCCGAGGATTACCACGCCGACCTGGCCGGCAAGAAGGTGGTCTTCCATGTGAAGCTGAACGAGGTCAAGGAGTCTCAGGCTCCCACCGTGGACGACGAGTTCGCCAAGGACGTGTCTGAGTTCGACACGCTGGAGGCCTTCCGCAAGGATTTGGAGGAGAAGCTGCTGGACCGCCGCCAGAAGGAGGCGCAGAACGACTTTGAGAACGCCGTTCTGGATCAGCTGGTGGAGAACATGGAGTGCGAGATCCCCGACGGCATGGTGGAGGTCCAGCTGGACAAGCTGATGGAGGACTACGCCATGCGGCTGCAGAGCCAGGGCATCTCCGTGGAGGACTACATGAAGATGATGGGCTTGAGCGCCCAGACCCTGCGTGAGACCGGCCGTCCCACCGCCCTGCGCCAGGTCCAGATGCAGCTGGCTCTGACCGCCGTGGCCGAGGCCGAGAAGATGGAGGCCACCGACGAGGAGTACGAGGCCGAGATCAAGCGCATGGCCGACCAGTATAAGCTGGAGGTGGAGCAGGTCAAGGCCGCCGTGCCCGCCGAGGACCTGAAGAAGGACCTGGTGCTGAAGAAGGCCAGCGACTTTGTGATCGCCCAGGCCAAGGCCACCAAGGCCACCAAGAAGAAGACTGCCAAGAAGGCCGCTGAGGAGACTGCCGAGGAGAAGCCCAAGCGCACCCGCAAGAAGAAGACCGACGAGGCTGAGGAGCCC
>URTG01000069.1 GCA_900550705.1 uncultured Eubacteriales bacterium
GGCTCTTCAACCGCCCGGATGTGCCGGTGGTCGTGTTAGAATAAGAATGATTTGCGTAATTTTGGAATGAGATGAACAGAGAGAACCTATGAAACGAAAGCAATACACCAGAGGGCTTCGGGTGGGCGTTCCCATTTCCCTGGGCTATTTGGCGGTGGCCTTTACCATGGGCATCACCGCACGAAACGCCGGATTGTCGGCCTTCCAGGCCACGCTGACCAGCTTTTTGGTCAACGCCTCGGCGGGCCAATACGCCGCCTTTACCCTCATGGCCGCCCAGGGCGGGTATTTGGAAATGGCCATCTTAGAGCTGGTGACGAACGCCCGTTACCTGCTCATGTCCTGCTCCCTGAGCCAGAAGCTCTCCCCCAAGACCAAGCTGTGGCAGCGCCTCACGGTGGGCTTTGCCGTGACGGATGAGATGTTTGGCATGGCCATTGCCGAGCCGGAGGAAGTCAGCCCCTGGTACTATTTTGGTATGATGAGCATCGCCATCCCCGGCTGGTCGCTGGGGACTTTTTTGGGGACGACGGTGGGGAATATCCTGCCGGCCAACGTGGTCAGCGCCCTGAGCGTGGCCCTGTACGGCATGTTCCTGGCGGTCATCATCCCCGCCGCCCGGAAGAGCAAGCTGATCTTGGGCGTGGTGGTAGCGTCCATGGCCGCCAGCTTCCTGCTGGAGAGCCTGCCGATTTTTGCCGGGATCGCTTCGGGCACGAAGCTCATCCTTTTGACGGTCGTCCTCTCCGCCGGGGCGGCGCTGCTGTTCCCGGTGAAGGACGAAGAACCCGGAGAGGAGGAGACCCCGTGACCCATAACAACTATGTTTATATTCTGGTGGTGGCGGTGGTGACGTACCTCATCCGCGTCCTGCCCCTGACCCTCATCCGCCGGGAGATCAAGAACCGCTTTCTGCGCTCCTTCCTCTACTATGTGCCCTATGTGACCCTGGCAGCCATGACCTTCCCCGCCATTCTGCATGCCACGGACAGCGTATGGTCCGGTCTGGCGGCGCTGATCGTGGGCGTTTTGGTCGCCTGGTTCAGCGGGAATTTGTTCTTTGTGGCCGCTGCCGGGTGCGTGGTGGTCTTCCTCGTGGAAATGCTGCTCTGATCCCCTGACCCCTTGAAAGGAGACTGTGATGGACGAACGGAACCTTGGGCCGACGGCCTATGAAGCGGGCCGCTGCCGGGTGGCAGTGGTCGGCGCGGGGCACGCCGGGATCGAAGCGGCCCTGGCCTGCGCCCGGCTGGGGCTTTCGACCCTGTGCTTTACCATCAATCTGGACGCTGTGGGCAACATGCCCTGCAACCCCGCCATCGGCGGCACCGGCAAGGGCCATTTGGTCCGGGAGCTGGACGCCCTGGGCGGCGAAATGGGCAAAGCGGCCGACCAGGCCTGCATCCAGTACCGCATCCTGAACCGGGGCAAAGGCCCCGCCGTCCACTCCCTCCGGGCGCAAGCCGACCGGCGGGAGTACCAGAAGGTCATGAAAGCGACTCTGGAGCGCCAGGAAAACCTGTGGGTCAAGCAGGCGGAGGTCACGAAGCTCTTGACCGAGAACGGCCATGTCACCGGCGTGCAGACGAACACCGGGGCGGTCTATTGGGCCGACGCCGTGATTCTCTGCTCCGGGACGTATCTGGGCGGCAAGACCATCATCGGCTCGGTCACCAAGCACAGCGGCCCGGACGGGATGTTCGGCGCAGACGAGCTGACCCAGAGCTTACTGGACGCGGGCCTGACCCTGCGCCGGTTCAAGACGGGCACGCCCCCCCGTGTCAACGCCCGGTCCATCGACTTCTCCCGGCTGGAACGGCAGGAGGGGGACGAGGACGCCGTCCCCTTCTCCTTCGCCAGCCAGAAGCCGGGGGCAAACCGGGTGTGCTGTTACATCACCTACACCAACGAGAAAACCCACGAGATCATCCGGGCCAATCTGGACCGCTCCCCCCTCTTCTCCGGCGTCATCCAGGGGGTGGGGCCGCGGTACTGTCCCTCCATCGAGGACAAGGTCGTCCGCTTTGCGGACAAGCCCCGGCACCAGCTTTTCTTGGAGCCGATGGGCTTGGACACCGAAGAGATTTATGTCCAGGGCTTTTCGTCCTCCCTGCCGGAGGACGTGCAGGTGGCCATGCTCCGCACCCTGCCGGGGTTGGAGCAGGCGGTGATGACCCGGCCCGCCTACGCCATCGAATACGACTGCGTGGACCCCCTGGCCCTGCTGCCCACCCTGGAAACAAAGCAGGTGTCCGGCCTGTACGGCGCGGGGCAGTTCAACGGCTCCTCCGGCTATGAGGAGGCCGCTGTGCAGGGCTTCGTGGCGGGGGTGAACGCCGCCCGGAAGCTGCTGGGCAAGGCCCCCATGATCTTAGACCGCAGCCAGGGCTACATCGGCGTCCTCATCGACGACCTGGTGACGAAGGGGACCAACGAGCCCTACCGCATGATGACTTCCCGGACGGAGTACCGCCTGCTCTGCCGCCAGGACAACGCCGACGAGCGGCTGACGCCCATCGGCTATGAGATCGGCCTCATTTCCCAGCAGCGCTATGACGCCGTGCAGGAAAAGTACCGGCAGGTCAAGCGGGAGGTGGACCGGTTGGAACACACCGGCGTGCCCGTAAGCCCCGCCCTCAACGCGCTCCTGGAAGCCAAGGGAGAGCCACTGGCGAAGAACAGCGTGCGCCTGTCCGATCTGATCCGCCGCCCCAAGATCACCTATGCAGACCTGGCGCCGCTGGACACCGGTCGTCCGGCGCTGTCCCCACAGGTGGCGGAACAGGTGGAGATCTCCTTGAAATACGCGGGCTACATCGCCCGCCAGCAGCGGCAGGTGGAGGAAATGCGCCGGTTGGAGGGCAAGCTCCTGCCGGAGGAGATCAACTACGAGGCCCTGGCAGGCCTGCGGCTGGAGGCCCGGCAGAAGCTCACCGCCATCCGGCCCAGAAGCCTGGGGCAGGCGGCCCGCATCTCCGGGGTCTCCCCGGCGGACATTGCCGCCCTGATGATCGCCTTACAGGAGGGATAAGCCAAGATGAAACTGACGAACGTGAAAGGCAAGACCTGGGTGCTGGACGGCCCACAGCTTGTTGGCGTGTACCAGCTCGACGACACCCGCTGCCTCCTGCTGGACCCCGGCAGCTGGAAGCTCATTGCACCCATCGAGACGGCCTTAAAAGAGGGGGGCTGGACCCCTGTGGGGGTGGCCTGCACCCACATGCACTATGACCACCATGAAAGCGCCCGGTATTTCCAGGAAACCTATGGGGCGGCTGTCTGCCTGCCACAGCTGGAGGCGGACATCGTGCGGAACGAAGAGAGCCTGAAAAACCATCTCTTCAACTTCACCATGGGGATGATCCGCACCATCCCCCGCTTGCAGCATCTGGTCTGCCCGGTGGACCGGGTGATCGGCTTGGACGAGGATACGGTAGAGTTGTGCGGCGCAGAGCTGAAGGTGATCCGCACCCCCGGCCATTCGCCGGACCATGTGTGTTTTATCACACCCGACAACGTCTGCTTTGCCGGGGACACCCTGATGACCGAGGACGTGCTGGCTGAGGCCATGGTCCCCTTTGCCTTTGACCTGGCCGACGATCTGAAGAGCAAGCAGGTCGTGGGCGAGCTGGACTGCGATGCCTACATCTTCTGTCACAAGGGCCTGCGTTACGGCTCCGTGGCGGACCTGGCCCAGGCCAACATCGACCGCGTTCACTGCCAGCTGGCGGCCTGCGCGGACCTGGTGAAGGGCCCCATGACGTACAGTGAGTTTTACGCCGCTGTGGTCACGGCCTTTGACCTGCCCGTGGGCCACCCCGCCCGTGGGCTGCATTTGGAGCGGTACATCCGCCCCTATTTGGAGTATCTCATCGACACCGATCAGCTTGCGCTCATCGAGCAGCATGGGGCCCCGTCGGTCCGGCCCAAAGGGGCGGTGCAGGGTGGCTAAAACTGTCGTGCTGGGCCTGTCCGGCGGGGTCGATTCCGCCGTGGCGGCCCGCCTGCTGGTGGAGGCGGGATACACCGTCTACGGCCACTGGCTGGACATCGGCTTAGGGGGCCGGGAGGCCGCCGCAGAGGTGGCGGAGAGCATCGGCATCCCCTTCTCCGCCGGGGACATCCGGCAGGAGCTGGAGACGGAGGTCATGGCCCCGTTTCAGCGGGACTATCTGGCCGGGCGGACGCCCCTGCCCTGCGCCCGGTGCAACCCCACGGTGAAATTCCCCGCCCTGTTTCGGCGGGCGGAGGAGGTGGGGGCGCAGTTCGTCGCCACGGGGCACTATGCCCGCATCCGACAGACGGAATATGGCCCCGCCCTCTGCCGGGGGGCGCACACCAACGACCAGGCGTATATGCTGGCCCGCCTGCCCAGACAGTGGCTGGGCCGCCTCCTCTTTCCGATTCAGCCGGAAGGTAGCGGTGAACACGTTGCTGGTGGAGCGGCAGTGCTTGGCGATGAGCACGTTGTCGAATACGGTCTGGGATTTCCACAGCCGGATATTCTGGAAGGTACGGGCCATGCCCGCCTTGGTGATCTTGTCCGGGGTGGGAGTCAGGACCCGGTCAGAAAAGGCGTAGCGGTCCCGTTCCTTCTGGGCTTCCTTCCAGGCTTTCAGTGCCTCATCCACCAGTTCTTCCTCCGGTGCCAGGCCGGAGGTATACAAATCAGGGAATGTACCCTTATACTGCTTTTTCATCTTGCCCGTGGGGTGATTGCGCACGATGCACGCCCCGTCGAACCACACCGCGCCGTTGGTGGGCTGGTACACGCCGGTGATGACATTGAAGGCGGTGGTCTTTCCCGCGCCGTTGGGTCCGATGAGGGCCACGATCTCCCCCTCGTTGACCTCCAGCTCCAGATCGTCCACAGCCACAACGCCGCCGAACTGCATGGTGATGTGATCCAGTCTCAAAAGCTGCTCACTCATGGCTGTACCGCCTCCTTCGTTGCTTTTTTCTGCCGCTTTTTCAGGAGATCCGGCAGCTCTTTATCTCCCATGATGCCCTTTCGGAAGAACAGCACCACCACCATGATGATGACGGAGAACACCACCATCCGGAAGCCGGTGCGCAGGAAGGGGACCTTGAAGCTGCCGATGTAGGTCTCGGCGTCCAGAAACCGTAGCCACCATTCACTGGCCGCCACATACAGAAACGCCGCGATGCAGCTGCCGGAGATGGAGCCGATACCGCCGATGACCACGATCAGCAAGATCTCGTAGGTCATAGCCGTGGTGAACACCTTGGCCTGCGCCTGATTGGCGAACATGGCGAACAGGCCGCCGCCCACTCCGGCGAAAAACGAGCTGATACAGAAGGCCAGCCGCTTGTGGCGGGCCAGATTGATGCCCATGGCCTCTGCCGCCACCTCGTCGTCCCGGATGGCCTTGAAGGCCCGGCCGTAGGTGGAGTTGATCAGCAGTACGATCACCGCCACGCACACCCCCGCCAGCAGAAACGGTACGAAGGTGGACAGCCGCAGGATCACCTTGCCGTCGGCATTCTGGATATTGAAGCTGGAGAAGGTGGGGAAGTTCTTCAGGGCGTTGGCGCCGTTGGTCACAGGGCCGAGGGGGTCCCACTGGAAAATGGCCCGGATGATCTCCGCGAAGCCCAGGGTGGCAATGGCCAGATAGTCGGATTTCAGACGCAGCACCGGCAGGCCGATGAGCCACGCCACCGCGGCCGCCACGCAGCCGCCCAGAAACAGGGCCAGCAGAACGCCCAGCACCAGCCCCACAGCCCCCCCGCCGAACAGTTCCGGCAGGGAGAAATTCACGGCGGAGCCGTTATAGAGATAGTACACCGCTTCCCGGTCCGCCATGGGAATGGTGAGAATGGCGTAGGTGTAAGCGCCCAGCAGCATGAAGCCCGCCTGTCCCAGAGAAAACAGGCCGGTGAAGCCGTTGAGCAGGTTCATGGACACCGCCACCAGCGCGTATACCGCGCCTTTTTTCAGGACGGTGAACAGCATCCCCGTGGGCTTCATGGTGTTTTCCAGCAGGACGACCAGCGCCAGCAGCGCCAGCGCGCAGAGCAGGGCGATCACCGTGCCCCGTTTGCTTTTCTTTTCGTTCAGCACAGTCGATCCCCCCTTACACTTTGTCCGTGACCTTTTCGCCGAACAGACCCGTGGGCTTCACGCAAAGCACCACGATCAGGATGGCGAAGGTAAAGGCATCGGAAAAGACGCTCCAATCGGAGCCCTTGATGACGCTCTCGCAGATACCGATGAGAAACGCCCCCACCACGGCGCCGGGAATGGAGCCGATACCGCCGAATACCGCCGCTACGAAGGCCCGCAGTCCCGGCAGGGAGCCGGACAGGGGGACGATGGACTGGTAGTTGGTGAAGTACAGCAGGGAGCCGATGGCCGCCAGCAGAGAGCCGATGATAAAGGTCACGGAGATCACGTTGTTGATCCGGATGCCCATGAGCTGCGCAGTTTCAAAATCCCGGGACACAGCCCGCATGGCCATGCCGATCCGGGTGTGGTTGATGAGCTGGGTCAGGGCCGCCACCAGAAGCACCACCAGCACCGGCGTGACCACCGTCACATACTTGGTGGACACCCCCGCGATGGTCAGCTGGTTGGACAGACCGGGCAGGGCGGGGTACATCTGGGGCAGGCCGCCGGTGACGTAGGTCGCCAGATTTTGCAGCAGATAGCTGACGCCGATGGCGGAGATCATCACCGACATCCGGGGGGCTGTCCGCAGAGGCTTGTAGGCCGCCCGCTCGATGATGAAGCCCAGCAGCACCGTCAGAATGATCATCAGGGGAATGGCCGCGGCCAGCGGCAGGCTGGCGCTGAGGTAGACCATCATCAGACCGGCTACCATGAATACATCGCCGTGGGCGAAGTTGATCAGCCGCAGGATGCCGTAGACCATGGTATAGCCGATGGCGATGAGGGCGTACTGCCCGCCCAGCGATATGCCGGAGAGCAGAATGGAGATGCCGTATTGCACGGGGAACCCTCCCTTTTCTTTCAAGTTTTACGCGGAAGGCACACGGCGGAGCCGTCTTGAAAAAAGCCGCGGAGCGGCTGCTTTCGGGGCGGTCCCGGCCTTGGGGTGCTTTCACGCGAACCGTCTGTAAACGGTAAGACCGCCTGGCGGGGGAGTCCCCGCCAGGCAGGTCGGCAGGATCGGATCAACCGGCTTTCTGCATCGTTTCCAGAGCCCAGGCGTTGTTGGCGGTGTCAGCCACCTTGATGTAAGCAGTGTCGCGGATAGCGTCGCCGATGTCGTCAAAGGCGATGTCGCCGGTGACGCCGGTGTAGGTCACACCGGGCAGCGCGGCCTTTACAGCGGCGGGATCGGTGGAGCCGGCGGCCTTCAGAGCCTCCAGCGCCACATAGTAGGCGTCATAGCCCATGGCGGTGACGGCTGCGATGGTGTCATTGCCGCCGTTGTTGGTCATGGCGGTGGCGTCCTCGTTCAGCCAGGCCTTGATGCCCTCGTCGAATTCGGGAGAGCCGCCCTCCTGATAGAAGGTGGAGACATACAGCTTTACGTCAGAGCCGGAAGCAGCTTCCAGAACCATGTTGCTGTCCAGCGTATCGGAGCCCAGAATGGGGATCTCCAGACCCATGGAAGCGGCCAGCTTCACGATCTGAGTGGAGTAGGAGATGGACACGGGGCAGAAGATGACTTCCGCGCCGGAGGAGACAGCCTTCGACAGGTAAGTGCTGAAGTCGGAGGTGTTGGTGGGGAAGGAGTCGGTGATGACCTCGCCGTCAAAGGCGTCGGTGAAGTACTTGATCAGGCCCTGATCGTACTCGTTGCCCAGCTCGCCCAGGCAATAGGCCTTCTTGGCGGAGAATTTCTCCTGCGCGAAGTTGGCCAGAACGGTGCCCTGGAAGGGGTCCAGGAAGCAGATGCGGAAATAGTAGTCATTGCCCGCAGTGACGCCGGGGTTGGTGCAGGTCACGCCGATGGCGGCCAGACCCGCTTCACCGAAGATGGGGCCGCCGGCCATGGCGCAGCTGGAGCCGTAAGTACCCAGCACCAGAGAGACGTCCTTGCTCACCAGCTCAGAAGCGGCGGTAGGAGCCTTGGCGGAATCGGAGCCGTTATCGGCATAGACCAGCTCCACCTTGTAGGTCTCGCCGCCGATGTCCACGGTGGGGGTCATATGGTTGGCGTACTGCATACCCAGCATCTCCTGCTTGCCGCCGGCGCCGGAGTCACCGGTAGCAGGCTCAAATACGCCGATCTTTACGACTTTTTCACCGGAAGCGGCGTCAGAACTGCTCTGGCTGTCGCTGCTGGCATCGCTGGAGCTGTCAGCGCCGCAGGCCGCCAGACTCATGGACATAGCCAGCGCCAGCATGATGGAAACAAACTTCTTCATTCAATTCATCCTCCTTGCGAGATCCGGACCGCTCAAAACGTCCGTCTCTTGTAGATAGATGTATTTTATGCAGATACAATACCGCCTGCAAGAGAAAATCCGCACAAAATTTTTCCTGCGGTTTTCGCAGGCTTTTCACCAAATGACCATACAGCGTAATCAAATGTGTTTGATGCACGGACAAATTGACTGATTTCAGAAAATACAGCTTTTTTCGCTGTCCGTCAGAAACGGACAGTGCCTCTGGTAATTTTGACTAAAAAATTTGAGTTTCTTGGACGAAACGTAAAAGCAAGGGGCGGCCAGCACTTTATCTGGACGGTATGGCTTTCCGCGGCGGCCTCTTTGCGGGGATGAGACCATTTGAGCCGGCGAAACCGGCAACGTAAAGCGATCAGGGCCTCACCG
>URTG01000070.1 GCA_900550705.1 uncultured Eubacteriales bacterium
GGCGGATGAGGGTGACTTTCGACCAAGACGCTGAAGCTTGAGGGCCAGATAACTCATCCCTCCTAACTCCTAACTCCACACTCACCAAAGGGGTGTCCTATGAAGCGAAACCGTTCTAAAATCAACTTGATTTTCACCTTTGCCGACCACTACGCCCGAATCGGGGCGGCCCGGTCTGCGGCGGCGCTGGCTTATTTTTTGATTTTGACCCTGTTCCCCCTGCTGCTGTGCGTCAGCGGGTTTGCGGGGCAGTTCCATCGGAGCCTGGAGCCGCTGCTGCCCCAGGTGGGGCAGCTTCTTCCGGCGGGGGTCATTGAGCTGGCGGAGGGCTACCTGGCCTATGTGTCGGAGGCGCAGTCCGGGGCGCTGCTGTGGGCGGGGCTGGTGACCATTGTGCTGTCCGCCTCCGCCGGGCTGCGGACGCTGCTGGACACCCTGGACGTTCTCTATGGCCGCACCGGCGGCCACCCTGTCCGGCGGCTGGTCTTCAGTCTGCTGCTGTCGGTGCTGCTGCTGCTGACCGTCTATCTGTCCGTGGTGGTCATCTTCACCGGCGACTGGTTCTTCCGGCTGCTGCGGCAGAGGCTGCCCGCCCCGCTGCTGGAGCTGGTGGCTCTGCCGGAGCTGTCCGCCCTGTGGCGCTGGATGCGATATTTGCTGCTGTTCTGCTTCGTGCTGCTCCTGGTGCTGGTGATCTATCGGGCGGGCGCGCCCCGGCGGCTGGTGGGGGACCGGGTGGTGCTGCTGTCCGCCCTGTGCGCCGCGCTGGCAATGGTGGTGGGGTCGGCGGGGTTCTCGGCGCTGATCGGGGTGTCCTCCCGCTACGCGCTGGTCTATGGCTCCCTGGCCTCGCTGATGATCTGCCTGGTGTGGCTGTACTTCTGCGGGAACGTTCTGCTGCTGGGGGCGATTTTTGGCTGGCTTATCGTTAAAAAAGAGAATTAAATAGCCCAGCTTGTCGAAAAAGTGGCTTCGCCGCTTTTTTGCCAAGCTGATTACCACTGCGCCGCAAGCCGGAGAATGCCGCCGTGCCGGCCAAGACGGACAAAACCGGGAAGAAGGGGCTGCTCTCCAGGCTGAAACACCGCCGGGCGGCGGCGCGGGCGGCCAGATCCGCATCCTGGTGGCCACACCTAAGTAGGGTAAAAATTAAAAATCTCTATTTTCGGATCGTGCAGGATTCCCCGGCATGATCCGAAAATTTTTTCGTAAATACTGCCAAACAACGAAAGATTTCCTGCAATCCCTTTCGTCAGGTTGACAATTCCTCCGGATTGTGATATTTTCACAGATAGAGAAGTCCACACGCGGTTTTGGTGTGGAAATTGCTGAACCGGGTCCTCCTGGAAGGAGGGGGTCCGATTCCCCCGTTCCGGCGGATGCCTGGTCCGGAGCGGGAGACTATCCAAGGGGGAATTACATTGAGCCGACTTTCCATCGAAACGCCGGGACGGGCGCAAACCGTTCTGGGCGGACTGTATCGCGACATGGGACGGCGCATCAGCGCCAGCCCGCCGGGCCTGTGTCCGGTGGATATGTCCCTGAACTTTCTGCGGCTGTGCCACGCGCAGACCTGCGGCAAATGCGTGCCCTGCCGCGTGGGCCTGGGCCAGCTGGAGAGCCTGATCGAGCAGGTCCTGGACCAGACCGCCGGGCCGGAGATCATCGACCTCATCGAGACCACGGCCCAGGTCATTGCCGATTCGGCGGACTGCGCCATCGGCTATGAGGCGGCCCACATGGTGCTCAAGGGCGTGCGCGGCTTCCGGGAGGACTATGAGGAGCACGTCAACCACGGCCGCTGTATCTGCGGCCTGAGCCAGCCGGTGCCCTGTGTGTCCGTCTGCCCCGCCCATGTAGACGTGCCGGGCTATATGGCCCTCATCCGCGAGGGGCGCAACGCCGACGCGGTGCGTCTCATCCGCAAGGACAATCCCTTCGTCTGCGCCTGCGCCTATGTGTGCGAGCACCCCTGCGAGGCCCACTGCCGCCGCCGGATGGTGGACGACTCCGTCAACATCTGCGGCCTGAAGCGCTACGCCGTGGACCACTCCGACCCCATCGCGCCCCCCCTGGGGGCCGAGTCCACGGGGAAGACCGTGGCCGTCATCGGCGGCGGCCCCGGCGGACTGACGGCGGCCTATTACCTGTCTCTCATGGGCCACAGGGTCACCGTGTATGAGCAGCGACCCAAGCTGGGTGGTATGCTGCGGTATGGTATCCCGGACTACCGCCTGCCCCAGCCTGTGCTGGACCGGGACATCGACCACATTCTGTCCACCGGCATCCGGGTCCACACCAGGGTCTCCATCGGCAAGGACCTGACTATGGAGGACATTCAAAAGAGCTTCGACGCGGTGTATATCTCCATCGGTGCCCATGCGGACAAAAAGCTGGGCCTGGAGGGGGAGGACGCCGCCAACGTCATCAGCGCGGTGGAGTTCCTCCGGAACATCGGCGAGGAGAAGTGCCCCGACTTCACCGGCAAGCGGGTGTGCGTGGTGGGCGGCGGCAACGTGTCCATGGACGCCACCCGCACCGCCCTGCGCCTGGGGGCCGAGAGCGTGACCTGTGTGTACCGCCGCCGGGTGGAGGACATGACCGCCCTGGCGGAGGAGATCGAGGAGGCCCTGGCCGAGGGCTGCCAGATCCTGCCCCTCCAGGCCCCCGCCCGCATTGAGAAGGACGAGGAGGGCAAGGTCAGCGCCCTGTGGACCCAGCCCCAGATGGTGGGCAATTATGGGTCTGATGGCCGCCCCCGCCCCGCCAAGGCCGACACCCGGGAGTTCCGTATCCCCTGCGACTATGTGATCGTGGCCATTGGCCAGTCCATCGTCTCCCAGCCCTTCGAGGCCATCGGCGTCTCCACCAACCGGGGCGCCATCCAGGCCGACCAGACCAGTTCCGTGCCCGGGGTGGACAACGTCTTCGCCGGCGGCGACGCCGTCTCCGGTCCTGCCACCGTCATCCGCGCCGTGGCTGCGGGCAAGGTGGCGGCCGCCAACATCGACAACTATCTGGGCTTTGACCACAAGATCCGCTGTGATGTGGAAATTCCTCCCGTTCACTTCACCAACACGCCGCCCTGCGGCCGGGTGAATCTGAAAAACCGGCATTTAGAGAGCTACTGCGGCGACTTTACCCTGCTGAAGGAGGGCATGAGCCCCGAGGAAGCCCAGCAGGAGTCCAGCCGCTGTCTGCGCTGCGACCACTATGGCTTCGGCAGCTTTAAGGGAGGGAGGAACACGGAATGGTAACCTTGACCATCGACGGCCAGACCGTCCAGATCCACGAGGGCGCTACCATCCTGGAGGCCGCCCAGCAGGCGGGAATTCGCATTCCCCACCTGTGCTATCTGAAGGAAATCAACGAGATCGCCGCCTGCCGCGTGTGCTGCGTGGAGGTAGAGGGCGAGCGGGCCATGGTCACCGCCTGCAACAGCGGGGTGAAGGAGGGCATGGTGGTCCACACCAATTCGCCCCGGGCCCGCCGTACCCGGCGGATCAATGTGGAGCTGATCCTGTCGCAGCACGACAGCAAGTGTACCACCTGCGTCCGCAGCGGCAACTGCCAGCTCCAGACCATCGCCAACGACCTGGGTATTCTGAATGTGCCCTACGAGACCAAGCTGCCCCGGGGCCGCCGGGGGGCCTGGACCACCACCTTCCCCCTGTATCACGACTACGGCAAGTGCATCAAATGTATGCGCTGCGTCCAGATCTGCGACAAGGTCCAGTCCCTGAGCATCTGGGACCTGGCGGGCACCGGCGGCCGGACGACCATCGACGTGTCGGGCAACCGGGTCATCAAGGATTCGGACTGCGCCCTGTGCGGCCAGTGCATCACCCACTGCCCCGTGGGCGGCCTGCGGGAGCGGGACGACACCCGCCGGGCCTTCCGCGCCCTGGCCGACCCGGACAAGATCACCGTGGTGCAGGTGGCCCCCGCCGTCCGCACCGCCTGGGGCGAGAGCTTCGGCATGGCCCGGGCGCAGGCCACCATGGAGCGCATGGCCGCCACCCTGCGCCGCCTGGGCTTTGACTATGTGTTCGACACCGACTTTTCCGCCGACCTGACCATTATGGAGGAGGGCAGCGAGTTCCTCCGCCGCCTCAAGTCCGGCGGCCTGGTGCGCTGGCCCATGTTCACCAGCTGCTGCCCCGGCTGGGTGCGCTTTTTGAAGGGCCAGTTCCCCGAGATGACCAATCAGCTCTCCTCCGCCAAGTCCCCCCAGCAGATGTTCGGCAGCGTGGCCAAGAGCTGGTTTGCCAAAAAGCTGGGCGTGGAGCCGGAGAAGATCTTCTGCGTGTCCGTCATGCCCTGCGTGGCCAAAAAGGCGGAGTGCGAGCTGCCCACCATGGCCACGGAGCACGGCCCCGATGTGGACCTGGTGCTCACCACCCGGGAGCTGGTGCGGATGATCCGGGCCGACCACCTGGAGCCCGCCCTTCTGCCCGAGGAGCCCCTGGACGACCCCCTGGGCACCGCCACCGGCGCTGGCGTGATCTTCGGCACCACCGGCGGCGTGATGGAGGCCGCCCTCCGCACGGCGGCCTATCTGGTCACCGGCGAGAATCCCGACCCCGACGCCTTTGCGGCGGTGCGGACCGGCCCCGGCCTGCGGGAGGCGGAGTATGAGCTGGACGGCATCCCCGTCCGCTGCGCCGTGGTCAGCGGTCTGGGCAACGCCCGGCAGCTCATCCAGAATCTGAAGGCCGGCCGGGTCCACTATGACTTTGTAGAGGTCATGGCCTGTCCCGGCGGCTGTGTGGGCGGCGGCGGCCAGCCCATCCCCCTGGAGGACGAGGAGCGCTACGCCGCCCGCGGCGACCGCCTCTACGCCCTGGACAAGGCCAGCCCCGTCCGCTTCTCCCACGAAAACCCCCAGGTCCAGGCCCTCTACGCCGAATACCTGGGCACCCCCGGCAGCGAGCTGGCCGAGGAGATTCTCCACACCGACCACAAGGCATGGAATATGCCGGTGCAGAATTAAAAATCAGCCCAACAAAAAAGTCGTGAAAATCCGATAAAACTGGATTTTCACGACTTTTTTAACTTTTATGGGGGCTGTTCTCTTGCAATTCGAATTTTGAGACAGCCCCGTTCTGCTGATCTCGGCGCTTTTTGTTTAGTACATCCCGCCCATATCCGGGGCAGCCGGGGCAGCCGGGGCGGCGGGCTCGGGCTTGTCGGCGACGAGGGCCTCGGTGGTCAGCAGGGTGCTGACGATGGAGGCGGCGTTCTGCAGGGCGGAGCGGGTGACCTTGGTGGGGTCCACGATGCCGGCGGAGATCATGTCGCAGTAGACCTCGTTATAGGCGTCGAAGCCGTAGCCCACCTTGCCGGACTCGCGGATCTTCTCCAGGACCACGGAGCCGTCGATGCCGGCGTTGGTGGCGATCTGCTTCACGGGGGCGGTCAGGGCGCGGGCGATGATCTGCACGCCGGTCTTCTCGTCGCCCTCGGTCTCGGCATACAGCTTCTCCACGGCGGGGATGGCGTTCAGATAGGCGGTGCCGCCGCCGGCCACAATGCCTTCCTCCACAGCGGCGCGGGTGGCGTTCAGCGCGTCCTCGATGCGGAGCTTCTTCTCCTTCATCTCCACCTCGGTGGCGGCGCCCACCTTGATGACGGCCACGCCGCCGGCCAGCTTGGCCAGGCGCTCCTGGAGCTTCTCCCGGTCGTAGTCAGAGGTGGTGGTCTCGATCTGGCTGCGGATCTGAGCCACACGGGCCTTGATGTCCTCGGAGCTGCCGCCGCCATTGACGATGGTGGTGTTCTCCTTGGTCACGTTGACCTGACGGGCCTGGCCCAGCATAGACAGCTCGGCCTCCTTCAGATCCAGACCCACATCGGCGGAGATCACGGTGCCGCCGGTGAGCACGGCGATGTCCTGGAGCATCTCCTTGCGGCGGTCGCCAAAGCCGGGGGCCTTGACGCACACCACGTTCAGGGTGCCGCGCAGACGGTTGACGATCAGGGTGGACAGGGCATCGCCCTCCACGTCCTCGGCGATGATCAGCAGCTTCTTGCCGGTCTTGACCACCTGCTCCAGCAGGGGCAGCAGCTCCTGGATGTTGGAGATCTTCTTATCGGTGATGAGGATGAGGGCATCGTCCAGATTGGCCTCCATCTTCTCGGTATCGGTGACCATATAGGGGGTGATGTAGCCGCGGTCGAACTGCATACCCTCGACCACCTCGGAATAGGTCTCGGCGGTCTTGGACTCCTCGATGGTGATGACGCCGTCGTGCCCCACCTTCTCCATGGCCTCGGCGATCAGCTTGCCGATGGTCTCGTCGCCGGAGGAGACGGCGCCCACGCGGGCGATGTCGGCGGAGCCGTTGACCTTCTGGCTGTTGGCCTTCATGGCCTCGATGGCGGCGGCGGTGGCCTTGGCGATGCCCTTCTTCATGACCATGGGGTTGGCACCGGCGGCCAGGTTCTTCAGACCCTCCCGGACGATGGCCTGGGCCAGCAGAGTGGCGCTGGTGGTGCCGTCGCCGGCCACGTCGTTGGTCTTGGTGGAGACCTCCTTCACCAGCTGAGCGCCCATGTTCTCAAAGGGGTCCTCCAGCTCGATCTCCTTGGCGATGGTCACGCCGTCGTTGGTGATGAGGGGAGCGCCGTACTTCTTATCCAGAACCACGTTGCGGCCCTTGGGGCCCAGGGTGATCTTCACGGTGTCGGCCAGCTGGTTGACGCCCTTCTCCAGGGCCTTGCGGGCATCCTCGCCGTAGCAAATGATTTTAGCCATAAAGCATTACCTCCAATATCAAAACGAGAAAATTTCAATGAAATGTCCCGTCCCAAGCCCGGGACGGGGGCGGGAGACTTACTCCACGATGGCCAGAATGTCGTTCTGGCGGACGATGGTGACCTCCTCGCCGTCCAGCTTGACCTGGGTGCCGGCGTACTTGCTGGTGATGACCTTGTCGCCCACCTTCACGGTCATAACGACCTCCTTGCCGTCCACCATGCCGCCGGGACCGACGGCGATGACCTCGGCCACCTCGGGTTTCTCCTTGGCGGCGCCGGTGAGAATGATGCCGCCCTTGGTGGTTTCCTCGGCCTCCACCAGCTTGACGATGACACGATCGGCTAAAGGCTTGAGTTTCATAACAGGTTCCTCCTTATATCAGTGAATGTTATAAACATTGTCAGACGGATGCCCGCGCCCCAGGCGCTTGCTCCGGGCTTAGCACTCAAAATATCTGAGTGCCAACTTCGAGTATGATAATACCCCTTCTCCGAAAAAAAATCAACCCCTATTTTCAAAAAACAGGGATCGATTTCCTGACAATTTACGACTTGTTCACATTTGTGAGGGCGGAGTGCTAATCAACGGGGCGGTAAACCGGATATTTCTTCCGTTCGAATCCGTGATCACAGGTGCACCGCTGGGGGAATCATAGGGGTGCGATAAAAAAATGGTCCCAGCCCGGGATAGCCGGGACTCATTCACCCGAAATAAGACCAGTTCATCCAAGGCGGCGCAGGAAGGAACTGCGTCACAACCAGCACGACCACGAGTACGATTTGGAGAACCGCCCACCAGGTATTTTTCGGCATATCCATCAACATGGAAAACCGCTCCAGCGGCCGCCAGGAAAAGTGCCAATCCGGCCCCGCGAAATAACGTGCAGAGGACAGCAGCATCAAAATATACAAAATCGCAAACACTGCTTGCCGCACAATGTAAGTTGCCACCAGCGCGGCCATTGCAAGCCCCTGCGGGGCGTAACTTGTATAGCTCAAAATCTGGCTGCGAATCGTCCACGCAAGTGCCATGGGCAAAAAGAGGTACACACTAACATAATAATTCGAGCTGTGCTTCATAGATAAGCCTCCGTTCTGTTGTTACTCACCCAGTTCAAACCGCCGCGCAGAAGAAAGGTCAAAATCATCTTCCGGCAGTTCGTCTATGGTGGTCACGGACCCAACCATCGAAGAATGATGCACTCCAAATCGCCAGCCCAGGAAAAACACGCCGGTCAAGCATAAGATGCCGAGCACCGCCGCCGCGACCCAGCGATATACCTTGCGGGGCGTTTTACGCGTTTTTTCTTCCTTGGTGAGCAGCGTTTCGCAGGACAGCACCTCCGCTTGGATTTGAGCCGGTCCCGCCTCCAGGGGTGGGGCGGGCTGTTCCTTCTCCGAATTAAGGGGAGTGTCAGCATTCGTCAGATTTTCGACTGAAATCTGATAGAACCTCGACAACTGCACTATCTTATCAAACCCGGGAACTGCTTCTCCGCGTTCCCATTTATAGATGGTCTGCCGCGAAACGTTCAGCATTTCTGCCAGTCGTTCTTGGGTCACGCCCCGCGTCTTTCTCAGCTGTACCAACTTTTCGTGCAAAATCAAGTCCGCCCTCTCCTTTGGTTGTGGTTTGAATATACAGAATTTTTTGACAAATTAGAACCAATTTTGCGTTACATTTCCGCAAATTCGATGTAAACTTTGGTTTACATCGTGTAATTTTTAGTTGGCATTGAAGCATTTTATCAAAATTCCCTGTAAAATTTATATGTTGGAAATTTTAAGGCAATACCGCACAGAAAAGAGTGCCAGGTACCGCCAAGTGTGATATAATAAAGCCATGGATAAACAAATGACGATTTCCGCATTCAGTGACGAGCTGGCACAGGTGCGGACGAAGAAAAAAGAATTTCTCAGTCAGATTGAATGGATCGTCCCGTGGAAGGAATGGCTTGCCATGATTCAGCCGTGCTATTACAAAGGAGAGCGCGGCAACAAACCCTAT
>URTG01000071.1 GCA_900550705.1 uncultured Eubacteriales bacterium
GATGAACTTCGTGTTTATGGGAAGGGGCAAACGAGAGAAGAACTTGGTCCAATTTGTCCAATACATTTTTAGAAACAAAATTTCCGGTTTTGGATACGACGCGGTTCTTGTTGACCCAACGAAAACACTCGGACTGGATTCCGGTGTTTCGCATAAAACCATCGGCAGGAGTAGCATTAATGATGTCGTGGTATGGAGAACCGTACTTTTTCGTAGAACATGGAACGACCAGAATGGATTGCTTTCGATTTGCCAACACAATACAAGCATGGGTATAGGATGGTTCGTATTTGAAGTTTTGAGCGCCTAAGTCCAAAAATATGATTTCTCCACGGGCATAGGTCGTAGTGTTTTCTGCTTGCAGATTATCAATCCAGCGGTCGACATTACAGGCCCAATGTGCAGCGTTATATACAGGTAAATGGGTGATCACATCGATTAGATCTAAGAAGCAGAGTTTTACTGCATCCAACACTTCCGCACAGTGTGACAATCGGTCGGTTTTTGCGTTTGCAGTTTTAGAGGCGGATTCAATTTTCCCACGATTGATTTCGAACATAGTTGAACTCCAGCTATCTATTTTTTCCTATTATGCCAGAAGCCAGAATAAAAAGCAATTGTTTAGTAAATATTTATGAAAAACGACCGCTGGAAAACCAGCGGTCGTTTTTTGCAGTCATAAAGCCTACTTGCCGCAGAAGTCCTTGGCGACCTCTACAATGTGGTCGGCGGACAGGCCGAACTGCTTGAGCAGGGCGGCGGCGGGGCCGGAGTGGCCAAACTCGTCGTTGACGCCGATGCGGCGGACGGGGGTGGGCAGCTTTTCGCTGAGGAGACCGCAGACAGCCTCGCCCAGGCCGCCCAGGATGTTGTGCTCCTCGCAGGTGATGATCTTGCCGCAGTCGCGGGCGGCCTTCAGCACCAGCTCCTCGTCCAGGGGCTTGATGGTGGCCATGTTGATGATCCGGGCGGAAATGCCGGCCTCGGCCAGGCGCTTGCCGGCCTCGATGGCCTCGGCCACCAGCAGGCCGTTGGCGAGGATAGCCACGTCGGTGCCGTCCTGGAGCACCTCGCCCTTGCCGATCTGGAAGGAGAAGCCCTCCTCATGGAAGACGGGCACGCCGGAGCGGCCGAAGCGCATATAGACGGGACCCACGTGCTCATAGGCGGCTTTGACCATGGCCCGGGCCTCCACGTCGTCGGCGGGGCTCATCACCACCATGCCGGGGATGGAGCGCATGAGGGCGAAGTCCTCGCAGCACTGGTGGGACGCGCCGTCCTCGCCCACGGAGATGCCGCCGTGGGTGGCGCCGATCTTCACGTTCAGGTGGGGGTAGCCGATGGAGTTGCGGATCTGCTCAAAGGCACGGCCGGCTGCAAACATGGCGAAGGTGGAGGCAAAGGGCACCAGGCCCATGGTGGACGCACCGGCGGCGGCGGCGACCATGTTGCACTCGGCGATGCCGCAGTCGAAGTGCCGGTCGGGGAAGGCCTTTTGGAAAATGCTGGTCTTGGTGGCGCCGGCCAGGTCGGCATCGAACACGATCAGGTCCTTGTGCTCTGCGCCCAGCTCCTTCAGGGCGTTGCCGTAGCTCTCGCGGGTCGCGATCTTCTTCACATCTGCCATCTCACATCGCCTCCACTTCTGCCAGCTGAGCGGTGAGCTCCTTCATGGCGATTGCATATTCCTCGTCGTTGGGGGCCTTGCCGTGCCAGCCGGCCTGGTCCTCCATGTAGCTGACGCCCTTGCCCTTGGTGGTCTTCATCACGATGGCGAAGGGCACGCCCTTGGTCTCCCGGGCCTGGTGGAAGGCGGCCTCGATCTGGTCGAAGTCGTGACCGTCGATCTCTGCCACGGCGAAGCCAAAGGCCTTCAGCTTGTCGGGGATGGGGTAGGGACTCATGACATCGGCCACGCGGCCGTCGATCTGAAGGCCGTTGTTGTCGATGATGACGCACAGGTTGTCCAGCTTATAGTGGTGGGCGAACATCAGGGCCTCCCAGACCTCGCCCTCCTGAATTTCGCCGTCGCCCAGCAGGGTATAGACGCGGCAGCGCTTACCCTGATACTTGGCGGCCAGCGCCATGCCGGCGGCGGCGGAGATCCCCTGGCCCAGAGAGCCGGTGGACATATCCACGCCGGGGGTGGTGTTCATGTTGGGGTGGCCCTGGAGATGGCTCCCGATGTGACGCAGGGTCAGCAGGTCCTCGGTGGGGAAGAAGCCCCGCTGGGCCAGCGCGGCGTACAGGCCGGGGGCGGTGTGGCCCTTGGACAGGACAAAGCGGTCCCGGTCCTCCCACTTGGGATTTTTGGGGTCCACGTTCAGCTCCTTGGTGTAGAGGTAGGCAAACAAATCAGCGGCGGACAGACTTCCGCCGGGATGACCGGCCTTGGCCGCATGGGTCCCCTCGATGACGCCCATACGCACCTTGCAGGCCATGGCCTTCAGCTGCTTCTTTTCAGTCTCTGTCATGGCGATCTCCTTTTCGTTGCGAATTCCGGCAGCGTGCGCGCTGCTGTCCTCCCTATTATAAAACACAGCGGGGAAAAGCACAAGACCCGGGGCGGCGGGAACGGGAAAAAATAATGAGGAGGGCCGCAAATTCTGCGGTCCTCCCGGGGTCAGGGTTCGTTTAGCAGCAGCAGAATGCGCTCCTTGGTCCAGTGTTCATTGGGGAAAATTTCTGCCGTCCGGTGGGTCACGGTGCACAGGAGCTTGGGAGCGTCATCGGAGTTGTCCACCACCCGGAGCTGGTCGGCCAGGCGGGCCAGCTGGGGGAGGTTGGCCAGGGAGCGGTGGCAGCGGCTTTTGATCTTGCCCAGAGGAACGTCGTGTCCGCCGGCGGCGGCCCGGGCCCGGACCCGCTGGACGTTGATGTCGCTGCTGCGGGTAAGGACGTAGACGGCGCTGATCTGATACCCGGCCTCTTTCGCCCGGCGGAGCAGGTCCAGATTCCGGGGGGTGGACAGTACCGTTTCAAAGGTGAAGTCCCGCCGGGTTTTGAGCAGGTGCTCCCGGATGGCCTCGGCCTTCTGGGCGGCCTCCAGGCTGGAGCAGCCCTCCATAGCCTTCAGATCGTCGGCGTTGACGTAGAGCCCCACCTGGGGAATGCCCTGGGTGATGGTACTCTTGCCGGAGCCGTTGGGCCCGGCAAAGACCAGCAGCTTGGGGCCGGATTCAGTCCACGACATATTCGACCCGCCCATCCCAGTATTTTTTTACCAGCATTCCGGTGTCCGGGTCCAGGCTGGTGATATAGTCCGTCCGGGGCACCGCCTGGCGCTGGTCCACGGCCCGGCGGCAGGCCGCCTCGAACTCCTGAGAGTCCAGGTCGAAGACCGCCTTATTTTCCTGTTGGAGCGTGAGGGGGAAGGGGAAACCCTTGGTCTCGTTGAATTTCATCAGTAAAATGTTGACCACCGCGTTAAAGGTCAGTCCCAGCTGATCGGCAATGCGGGTGGCTTCCTCGCGGACTCCGTCGCCGGTGCGGATGGTAGTTGTCGCCATAACAGATCACCTCTGCTGCTATTATACCCGGGGATGTTGAAAAACGCAACACAAATGAAGCCGATTGTACTGAAAAATTTTGCCGGTGGTTCCCCAAAAAACAAAGCCGTCCCGGCTGGGGACGGCTTGCTTGAGAACGTGTGATTAAATTAGAAGGACAAGCCCAGTCCGCCGGTGAGCTTGGACATGGTCCCGGCGGCATCGGAATCGGCGGCGCGCATGGCCTCGTTCACGGCGGCCATGACCATATCCTGGAGCATCTCCACGTCGTCTGGGTCCACGGCCTCGGGGTCGATAGTCAGGGCCTTCAGCTCGTGCTTGCCGTTGACGGTGGCGGTGACCACGCCGCCGCCGGCGGCCGCCTGGTACTCCTTCTCCTGCAGCTCCTGCTGCATCTTCATCATGTCCTGCTGCATTTTCTGGGCCTGCTTGAGCATATTCATGTTCATGCCGCCGCCCATGCCGGGGATGCCCCGGCCTCCAAATCCTTTCGCCATTGGCGCAACACTCCTCTAGTTAAGATGGCGGCGCTCCCCGCAGGGGGCCGCGTGGGTTGTGACTATCTTATCAGTGTATGACGATATTGTCAAACTGTTCTCCCATCGCCAGCAGCTGGTCCAGGGCCTGCTTCTGCTCCGCCGTCTGGGCGGGAGCGGGGGCTGCGGGAGGGGGCACCGGCTCCGGCTGCGCCTCCTGGGGCGGGGCCTTGCCGGTGACCACGCTGACGGCGGGACTGCCGCCGAAGCTGGCCTGGGCCGCCTGGGTCAGGGCGTGGAGCACGGCGGGCTTGTTCAGCATGGAGCGGGTGAACTCCGTGTCTGTCCACAGGGTGAGACTGCCGTTTTTCCACACGCCGGTGACCTTATTGGCGTTATTCAGATAGGGGAACACCGGCAGAATGGCCGGGTCCCGCAGACCCTCCAGGAAGGAGGGCCAGAAGCTCTGGTCCCCGCCGGTGCGGTCCGGCGGGGCCGCCGGGGCTGGGGGAGCCGCGGTCTTTGCCGCGGGCTTGGGGTCGTTCACCGGGGCGGGCTCCGGGAGGTCATACACCGGCTCGGGGGATTCCGGGGGTTCCTCGGGCAGGGGGGGACGCTCCTCCTCCCAGGGGGGCGTGTCCGCCTGGGAGGGCTGGGGCGCGGAGCGCGGGGGGACCGGCTGGGCTTCCGTGGGCGCGGGAGAAGCCGGGGCGGGCTGGGCGGCGGGGATGCCCCGGCTCACCCGCTCCTCCAGCCGGGCGATGCGGGCGGAGAGACCGGCGAAGGACTCGTCCAGCCCCTCGTCGCACAGGCGGATGAGGCACAGCTCCGCGTCCGTCCGGCGGCTGCTGCTCCGGGGCAGGTCGGCGGAGGTGGCCTGGAGCTGGGTCAGCACCTGAAGCAGCCGGGGGGCGGTGAACTGCTTTTCCAGAACGGCCATGGTGCCCTCGTCATACCCGCCGGTGAGCAGGGCCGCGCCCCCCTTGGGGGCGGTCTTCCGCAGCAGAAGGTCCCGGGCCAGGGCGGACAGCTCCCCCAGTACGGAGCCTACGTCCTTGCCGTTTCCATACAGCCGGGCCAGGGTCTCTAAGGCGGCGGCGGTGTCCCGCCGGGCAATCTGGTCCATGAGATGGCCGGTCTCCAGATTGCCCGCCAGGCCCAGGGTGTCCAGAATCTCCTGCTCGTCCACCGCCTGTCGGCCGCCGGCGCACTGGTCCAGCAGAGACAGAGCGTCCCGCAGGCCGCCGTCCGCCAGACGGGCCAGCAGGGCCGCGCCCTTGCCCGTCAGGTCGATGCCCTCCTGCTCGGCCACATAGGCCAGGCGCTTGGCAATCTGGTCGGGGAGAATGCGCTTGAAGGAGAACTGCTGGCAGCGGCTTTTGATGGTGGCCGGGACCTTGTGCAGCTCGGTGGTGGCCAGAATAAACATCAGGTGGGCGGGAGGCTCCTCCAGAATTTTCAGCAGGGCGTTGAAGGCGGGGGTGGACAGCATATGGACCTCGTCCACGATATACACCCGCTTCTTCACGGCGGCGGGGGTATAGACCGCCTCGTCCCGCAGGGCGCGGACCTGGTCCACGCCGTTGTTGGAGGCGGCGTCCAGCTCCAGCACGTCCAGAATGGACCCGTTTTCAATGCCCAGGCAGGCGGGACAGGCGTTGCAGGGGTTGCCGTCCTGGGGGTTCTGGCAGTTCACCGCCCGGGCCAGGATTTTGGCGCAGGTGGTCTTGCCCGTGCCCCGGGTGCCGGTGAACAGGTAGGCATGAGACAGCCGGTCCCCCGCCACCTGCTGCTTGAGGGTGTCGGTGATGTGGCTCTGGCCCACCACGTCGTCAAAGGTGCGGGGCCGCCATTTGCGATAGAGCGCCTGATACATTTCCGTTGCCTCCCTGTGCGGGGCGTTGGCCCGCGCGAATTAAGCCCAAGAATTACGAAGTGGAACGATAAAAAAACGGCGGCGAATAACGCCGCCGCAGCTTGTCGAAAAAGTCCTTCCGGCCAAAGGATTCGGAAGGAGGGATAGTTTGAAAGGGGACCATCAGGGTCCTCTTTTTTCTTAAATCACCAACATTTTAACGCAGTTAAAATGTTGTCGCCCTCGACAAAGAGCGAGACCGCACACCAGCCTTTGAAACGCGAAATATGCCCGTTACCGGAACAGCCGGCTCAAGAACAGTGACCCCACGGCACACACGGCGGGCCGCTTAGTGCTGCTCGGTTCCCCGCCTGACACGGTTCACGGAGCCGCGTTGCGCGGGACCGGTCTATCATCACTGCTTATTCCGGGCAGACGACACATTGCACGTCCGGGGGCTGGAATTCATCCCCGCTGTAGCGGATTGCGGGTACAGGGCACCGCTATCTCCCCGGCTGCGCATTGTTTAGTATACGGGATTTCGGAGGGGATGTCAAGGAATTTGTGAATTGAAATATTGGTATAGCACGAGTATAATTTATAGTAAGGCCAGAAAATAACGCAAAAATTCAGTACCGCAGAGTGTGAACGACTGCTTTTTTCATTATTTTCAAGATTTGCTATCGATAATTTTTTGAAAATGATACATTTTTTTCTTATAGAAGGAGGATGGACGAATGATACGAGTTACGGTCTGGAATGAGTTTCAGCATGAGCGAACGCAGGAGAAAGTGAAAGAGATTTATCCGGACGGGATTCACACCTGTATTGCAAGGTTTCTGAGACAAGAGGAGGAGCTTTCGGTTCGGACGGCTGTGTTTGACGAGAAGGAGCATGGGCTGACGGAAGAAGTGCTGGCAAATACCGATGTGCTGGTGTTCTGGAATCATATGCTGCAGGAGGAGTTCTCGGACGATGTGGCCGAGCGGGTTCGGCGTCATGTGCTGGCCGGAATGGGGCTGGTAGTTCTGCATTCAGGGCATTATTCCAAGATTATGCGGAAGCTTCTCGGAACAAGTATGACGCTTCGGTGGCGGCATGGGGATCGTGAGAGACTGTTCTGTACGTGTCCGACCCATCCGATCGCGCAGGGAATTCCGGCATGGGTGGATATTCCGGAGGAAGAGATGTATGGGGAGTTTTTTGATATTCCCAAACCGGATGATGTGGTATTTACGGGATGGTTTGCAGGCGGTGAGGTGTTCCGCAGCGGATGCACCTTTACACGTGGGCTGGGCAAAATTTTCTATTTTCAGCCGGGACACGAGGAATACCCCATTTACCATATGCCGGTGATTCAGAAGATTATCAAAAATGGGGTGCGCTGGTGCGTTCCTGTAGTACGAAGACCGGCACCACTGGATAATGCATGGGTGAATCCATCTACGGAGGAAGTGTATCTTTCTTCACACCAAAAATAGCAACTGCAGTTTACCGATATCTGTATCCCGTTTGATTTTTTCAAAACAGGGGTCTGATTTCACAATCAAAAATGTTCTGCAATACGCGGATGGAATCTGTGTACACATTGCATAAATCAGGAGGAACTGTTATATGAGAAAGCTTTCCGTTTTTTACGAACACATTCTACAGGCGTGTGAGCAGTCCGGTAAGACGATTCCGGAAGTGCTCGCGTTCTGCAGGGAGCAGGGAATTTCGGCTGTTGAGATGAACTACAGTCTGTTTGCATCAGAAAGAGAGGTCATTGCCCCGATGCTTTCCGATGCGGGGCTGGTGATCAGCTGTATGCATGAAACCTTTGATTTTTCCCATGATACGGATCTTGGCAGAGCACAGCAGATGCTCGATACTGCGGCATCGCAGCAGGTTTCGCGTGTCCTGTTTGTTGCAGGCGCGCTTGAAACTGCCGAAGCGGCAGAGCTTGCAGCCTGCAGCAGCACCTATGAGGCAACGAGTACTTTTATGGCCGAAAACAAATCGATTCAAAATATGGTACATGCGCTTTCCTCACTCGCCGAATATGCGGCTTTGCGTGGCGTTTCGATTACCTTAGAGGACTTTGACGGTTTTTTACAGCCGTTTGCACGCACATATCCGCTGCTCTGGTTTATGGAGCACGTGCCGGGGCTGCGGTATACGCTTGATATCGGAAATTTTGCTTTCAGTGATGAGGATGTTTCGTATGCTGCCTGGCTTCTGAAGGATTATATTGTCCATGTTCACTGTAAGGATCGTGCCGAAAGTCCGCTCGTTCACGGACGTTTCTGCCGCGGCCTTGGCCAGACACCGGCCGGAACGGGATATCTGCCGATGGCAAAGCTTCTTACAGATTTAGAAGCGTGCGATTACGACGGTTATCTCGCCATCGAGCATTTCGATGCGCCGGATCAGTTATCGTTCATCGAACAGTCCGCAGCGTTTCTGCGCCAGTGGGTTTCCGAATAATTCCGCCTCTTTCATAAGCGCTCTGATTTTCGGAAAATTTCGTATTTCCGGGGAGAAATTCAGCAAGGAAAATATGTCGAAAAAATTCTTTACTATCTTTGGTTTTTTCGTATCTTTTCCTTGCTTTCCAGGGAAAACATGGTAAACTAAATTTGAAGCTTTTTGAGAAGGCATGATTCGAAAAGCAAATCTAAAACAAGAGGGTTTTAAAGTAATGGGAGAAATTATTATTCCGCAGGGTTACAAATCTGCATTAAACCTCCACGATACACAGGTGGCGATTAAAACAGTAAAGGATTATTTCCAGCATGAGCTGACACATCGTCTGCATCTGCTCCGTGTAACAGCTCCACTTTTTGTACAGCCGGAAACCGGCTTGAATGACAATCTGAATGGCGTAGAACACCCGGTTTCTTTTGAGTT
>URTG01000072.1 GCA_900550705.1 uncultured Eubacteriales bacterium
AACGTCCCCTCGGGCATGGCGCACCGCTCCGCCGCCTGACGGAGCGTGACCTTTTTCGCCCGCCAGTCCCGGTGGACATCGTGGAAATTCTCCGGCAGAGGGCCGGGCGGCCTGCCGAATTTCACGCCCCGGGCCTTCGCCGCGGCGATGCCCTCCGCCTGCCGCTTTTTGATGCTCTCCCGCTCGCTCTGGGCCACAAAGGACAGAATTTGCAGCACCAAATCGGCAATGAAGGTGTCCATCAGGTCCCGGCCCCGCCGGGTGTCCAGCAGGGGCATATCCAAAACCCGGATGTCCACCCCCTTCTCCTTGGTCAGCACCCGCCATTGCTCCCGCACCTCCTCGTAGTCCCGCCCCAGCCGGTCGATGCTCTGCACACAGAGCAGGTCGCCGGGGCGGAGCCGCTTCACCAGCCGCTGATACTGCGGGCGCGCAAAGTCCTTGCCCGATTGCTTGTCCATGTAGATATGGTTTCCGTCCAGCCCCGCCTGGCGCATGGCGATGACCTGCCGGGCCTCGTTCTGCTCCGCGCTGGATACCCGGATGTAGCCGTATTGCGCTGCCATAGCTCCCTCGCCGCCTTTCCTCTTGTTGACCGAAACGGTATCACAAAAACCGGGGAAACCATACCCCCGGCGGCGATTTTCGGCACAGAGCGGGGAGAGCTGTAAATAGCCCGTGGTTTGTCATAGCTTCAACCTATGGCAAACCACGGGTTTCTTGTATTTTACAAGCGGGCGGTCAGGCAATATACTGTGGGCAGTGAAAGAAGCGCAGCACAAGTCTCTCTGGCGGGGAACACGGAAGTCGGCAATTTCTATGCCGTGCTCCCCGCTTTTTTGCACCCTTTTTTCGCGGTATCCCCTTCGAGAAAGGAAGATTCCCCATGAACAAGAACAAAACCTATTTTCACCTGGGGGCGGCGGTGGTTCTCGGACTTCTGCTCGGCTTCGGTCTGCGGCCGGAGCTGGGGCTGACCGTCCTGGGCGTCCGCGTGCTGGCGGTCACCCTCCCCACGCTGTACCTGTGGCTGACGGTGAACACCAGCTGGTGCTCCCTGCTGTTTCTCGCCCTGCTGATCCTCACCGGCGCTATGACGCCCACAGAGGTCTGGGCCGGCTCCATGGGCCATTTCGCGGTCATCACCATGATCGTGTTCTCCATCCTGAACTACGCCCTGAAGGAGACCGGCGTAATTGACCGCGCCGCCGCCTGGTTTGTCTCCCGGCGCATCGCCAGGGGCCGCCCGCTGGTGTTTCTGGGGCTGTTTTTCCTGTCTAACCTGGTCATTGGGATGTTTGTGGACAACCTGTCCCTGGCGGTCATCTACGTCGGTCTGGCCGCCGCCCTGGCCGAAAAGATCGGCGTGAAGAAGGGCGACCCGTTTTACGCCTGCCTGTTCATCGGCATCCTGTGGTGCAACGTGGTCATTTCCATCGCCTCGCCCATCGCCCACGCGCCGGTGCTCATCCTCATCGGCATGATCGAGGCCCAGCTCGGCATCTCCATCTCCTATGCCCAGTGGCTCAGCGTCGGGGTCCCCTTTGCGGCGGTGATGTTCCTGGCTATGATGGCGGCGGTGGCCGTCTGGCGGCCCGACGCCAGGGCCTTTCTGGACTTCGACCCGGCCAGCCTGACCCCGGAGCCGCTATCCCGCCGGGGCAAGCTCACCGCCGGGATCTTCCTGCTGACGGTCGCTGCCATCCTTCTGCCGGAGGTGGGCAAGGTCGTCCTCCCCGGCCATTTCGGCTTCTGGTCCCAGGTCGGCGTGGTCGTTCCGGCCATTCTCGCCGTGTGTGCGCTGTGTCTGATCTCCGTGGACGGCAAGCCGGTGCTGGACTTTTCGGCGGCCTGCGCCACCCTGCCCCTGCCGGCCATTCTGTTCGCCGGTGTGGTCTGCGTCATGTCCACCCCCTTCTCCGCCCAGGCCACCGGCATCAGCGCCTGGCTGAGCGGACTGCTCCAGCCCGTCTTCCGGGGACTCAGCCCCTTCGCCACTCTGGTCCTGCTGACCGTCGCCGCCCTGGTGATGACGAACTTCCTGTCTAACGTGGTGACTATGGTGCTGTTTTTTAACATCGGCCTGGCCCTGCTCTCCGGCTCCGCCCTGCACCTGGGCGCATTCGCCGCCGTCATCGGCGTCGCGTCCTCCATGGCCTCGCTGACGCCCTCCGCCTGCGCCCCCGCCCCCCTTATCTTCGGCCCGGGCCACGCCACCGTCCGCGGCGTACTCAAGGCCAACCTGGTCTTCCTCGCCCTGTCCCTCGCCGTCTGCCTGGCCGTGGTCTATCCCCTGGCCTCTGCGGTGTTTGGATGAGCGAGACCTGCCTGATAAGCTCAAACGGCGTCTGCCTTGTGTGCAGACGCCGTTTTGTTAATCTCCCGCCGCCACCGCCTCGGCCACGCGGATGCCGTCTACGGCGGCGCTGACGATGCCCCCGGCGTAGCCCGCGCCCTCGCCGCAGGGGAACAGGCCCCGGAGGGCGGACTGACAGCGCCCATCCCGCAGGATTCGCACGGGGGAGGAGGACCGGGTCTCCACCCCGGTGAGCACACCGTCGGGGGCGGCAAAGCCCAGGAGCTTCCGGTCCAGGGCGGGGATGGCCTGACGCAGGGTATGGGTGACGTAGGGGGGCAGACAGCCCTCCAGGTCCGTCCAGGTCACCCCGGGGCGGTACGTCGGCTGGATGCTCCCGCCGCCCTGAGAGGGCCGCCGGGCCAGAAAGTCCTCAATCCGCTGGGCCGGGGCGCGGTAGTCCCCGCCGCCCAGACGGAAGGCCGCTCGCTCCCACTGCTCCTGAAAGGCCACGCCGGAGAGCACGTCCTCCGCCGGGAAGTCCTCCGGCCCCACATTGACCAGCAGACCGCCGTTGATGTTCCTCCCGTCCCGCGCCCGGTAGCTCATGCCGTTGGTCACCACGCCGCCCCGCTCCGACGCGGCGGCCACCACCTGCCCCCCGGGGCACACGCAGAAGGAGAAGGCCGACCGCCCGTTGGGCAAATGACAGGCCAGCTTGTAGTCTGAGGGGGGCAGCCGGTCAAAGGCCGGGCCGTACTGCCGGCGGCTGATTGCCTCCTGCAAGTGCTCAATGCGGACGCCGATGGCGAAGTTCTTCTTCTCCATGGGCACCCCCGCGTCCCGGAGCATGGCGAAGGTGTCCCGGGCGGAGTGCCCCGGGGCCAGCACCAGGGCGTCGCAGTCCAGGGAATAGCGCCCCTGGGGGCCCTCCACCGTGAGGGCGGACAGCTGCCCGCCGCTGTGGACCAGCCCGGCGAGCCGATGGCCGAAGCGCACGTCGCACCCCAGGGAAATCAGCTCCTGCCGCATGGTCTTCACCACCTGGCGGAGGATGTCCGTGCCGATGTGGGGCTTGTGGGAGTAGCGCACGTCCGCCGGGGCCCCCGCCTCAATGAGGGCATCCAGCACGGCGGAAATGCGGGGGTCGTGGGTGCCGGTGGTGAGCTTTCCGTCGGAAAACGCCCCGGCCCCTCCCTCGCCGAACTGCACATTGCTGGCCGGGTCCAGGGGGCCGCCGGCCCAGAAGCCCTCCACCTGGGCGGTGCGGGCATCCACGTCCTGCCCCCGCTCCAGCACCACGCAGGGCAGGCCGTTCCGGGCCAGGAACAGAGCGGCGAACAGCCCCGCCGGACCCATCCCCACCACCACGGGCATGGTCCCCCTCCGCCGGGTGACCTTGGGAAAGGCATAGGGCTTCCGCTCCGTCAGGGTCACGTGCTTCCCCGGGGCGGTGCGGAGGACCGCGGCCTCGTCGGGCAGGGCGGTCTCCACGGTGTAGATATAGTGGACGTCCCCCCGGTTCCGGGCGTCGATGGACTCCCGGACGATGTCCAGCTCCCCCAGCGCCCCCGGGCGGACCCCCAGCGCCCGGGCGGCCCGCTTCCGCAGCTGGTCCATGCCGCCCCCGATGGGCAGGGGGATGTTTGCAATACGAATCATGTTGTTCCCGTCCTTGTATGTCACGAATTTTTCTTATTTTACCACGGTTCCGTCCAAATGGAAAGGGTCCCGTCCTGTCGAAAAATGCCGGGGCGGCTTGTCAACAATTCCCAGATAAATCTATGCTTTAAGGTATCTTCGCGCCCATCGGCGCGCAATCTGGGAGGAATTTTATCATGGCCCGTATTCAAGTGGAACCCTGTATCTCGTATGACGACACCCGCCAGCTGTACTATGTGAGCATGGAGCTGGCCCGAAGCCCCGGCGGGGGGCGGAGCCGGTACACCCGGACCTATCGGGACCTAGAGGAGGCCCGGACCCAGCTCCGGGAGTTTCTTCTCCGGCGGCGGCTGGACCCGGCCCACGCCCGGCCCATGACCCTGGGGGAGTGGCTGGAGCGGTGGATGGACACGGTGGTCCGTCCCACCCGGGCGGAGACCACGGTATACGGCTACCAGAACATCGTAGCCCGCCACCTGTGCCCCCTGTTGGGGGAAATTCCCCTGTCCGCCCTGTCCGCCCAGCACATCCAGGACTACTATCTCCACGCCCAGCGGAGCCGACGGCTCTCGGCCAGCACCGTCCGGCGGCACCACGATTTGCTGTCCGCCGCCCTCCGGGCCGCCGTGCGGCAGGAGCTGCTCCCCCTCTCCCCCATGGACCGGGTGGAGCCGCCCCGCCCCCGGCCCCACGAGGCCCGGTTCTACACCCCGGACCAGCTCCGGCGGCTCTATGCCCTGCTGGAGGGCTCCGCTCTGGAGCTGCCCGTCCGGCTGGCGGGCAGTCTGGGTCTGCGGCGGGAGGAGCTGTGCGGGCTGACCTGGCGGTGCATCGACCTGCCCCGGCAGCTGCTCCGGGTGTGTCAGGCCCGGACCACCTGCGGCTCCTCCGTGGTGGAGAAGGAGACGAAAAACCGCGCCTCCGTCCGCACCCTGTCTCTCCCCCCGGAGCTGGCGGCCCTGCTGACCGCCGCCCGGGCGGGGAAGCAGCCGGAGGACTATGTAATCTGCAACCGCCGGGGTCTGCCCTACTCCCCCAACGCCCTGTCCCTGGCCTTCACCCGCTTTGTGGCCGGTCACGGCCTGCCCAGAATCACCCTCCACGGCCTGCGGCACTCCTTCGCCACCGCCGCCTCTGTCCAGGGCGTGCCCCTGTTTGACATCGGCAAGGCCCTGGGTCACGCCACCCCCGCCACCACCGGCCGCATCTATACCCATCTGGTGGACCACACCCACCGGGAGACGGTGCTCCAGGTGGCCCAGGCCCTGGAGGGCATTGACAAACGGGAGTTCTCCGGCCTATACTAAGGAAAAATGCCAAAGAGGAGGAAGCGCCTTGACCAAACGAGAGCTGTTAGACCGCTGCGCCCACGACGGGGAGGAGCGGGTCCTGCTGGCCCGGGCACTGGACCAGCTGGAGCTGGCGGAGCACCGGGGCATCCCGGCCCACACCCCCTTCCTCTCCCCCGGCGAGCGGGCCTCGGTGGCCGATTTGCTCCAGGCCTGGGGCCAGCCCCGGCACCGGTTCTGGGGCGGGTATCCCGACGCGGAGCGGACCATCTGCGCCTTTCTCCCCGACTGGCAGGAGGAGGACGCCCTCACCGCCGACCCGGAGGGACCCCTGGCCGCCTTAGAGGCCCGCTTCCCCGCCGACGCCGACCTGGGCCACCGGGACATTCTGGGCGGCCTGATGGGGCTGGGTCTCACCCGGGAGAAGCTGGGGGACATCCTGCTCCCCCAGCCCGGCCTCTGCCAAATCATCGCCCTGCGGGAGGCCCTGCCCATCCTCCTGTCCCAGTGGGACTCCGCCGGCCGCTGGCGGCTGAAGCTGCGGGAAATTCCCCTGGACCAGCTCTCCCCCAGCCCCGCCCAGGTGAAGACCATCCGGGACACGGTGGCCACCCTCCGCCTGGACGCGGTGGTGGCCGCCGGCTTCTCCACCTCCCGGGCCAAGGCCGCCGGCTTTATCTCCGCCGGCCGGGTGGCCGTCAACCACCGGGGGTGCCTCAAGGCCGACAAGCCCGTCTCCCAGGGCGACACCCTCACCTGCCGCGGCCTGGGCAAGTGCGTCCTCACCCAGGTATTGGGCGAGTCCCGCAAGGGGAGAATCATGGTGGTGCTGGAGCGGTATATCTAGGACTTCCAGACAACAGCCCGGGTTATGGAGGACAGCCGCCCTTACGAAAGGCCAGAACATTAGACCGTAGGGGCGGATACCATCCGCCCGCCGTCGGCCCGGTGGGTATCGTGCGGGCGGCCGCCCCTACGAGAGACCAGGAGGCTTTTCGTAGGAGCGGCTATCCGCCCCTACAAATTTCCCCGGCAGTGCGTCCGTCCAAGTCGGCACAAATTCCTTACTCCACGATCTCAAACGACTGAATGACGAAGACCTCCACCAGCTCGTCCAGCTTCACCTGGGGGGTGACCACGGCGTAGCGGGACTGGCCGGAGGGGTCGGTGAAGACGCCCTCCACCTGGCCCACCATCAGGCCGGAGGGGTAGACATCCCCCTTGCCGGAGGTGAGGACCTCGTCGCCGGAGACCAGCTGGGCGGTGTCGGGCAGATAGGTGAGCTTCAGCTTGCCCTGGCTCATCAGGGCGAAGTCGCCCTCTAAGATCCCGGCGCTGTTGGTGCGGGAGGCGATGCCGCCCATCTCAATGTCAGTGTTGATAATGGTGGACACGGTGGCCCAGTTCAGCCCAACCTCTGACACCACGCCCACCAGCGCCCCCGTCTCGGTAATGACGCAGCTGCCCGTCTTGATCCCGGCGGCGCTGCCCTTGCCCAGGGTCAGGGTGGATTCCCAGTTAGAGGTCGACCGGCCGGACACCCGGGCGGACTCAAACTGAAAGTCCCGCCGGCGGGCGTGGAGATTCAGCAGCTCCCGGAGCTGGGTGTTCTCCCGGCTGGCCTCCCGGCCCTGGCGGACCTCCTCCTCCAGCTGGGAGACCTGGGTGCGGAGGTCGGACAGCTCCGCCTCCATCTCCCCATAGTGCAGCACATAGCGAGACACGCCCCCCGCCCAGTCCATCACGGCGGAGATGCCGCTGCGGATGGGGGACACGGCCACATTCACCGCGTTGGTCAGCGGGTCGGCGTTGCCCCCCAGAAAGGCGGAGGCCAGGGCGATGAGCACCGTGAGCAGCACGGCGATGAGAAGCAGCAGCAGCCCGTTCTGGCGCAGAAATCGTTTCACCGGCGCGCCTCCTCCTTCCAGGGGTCCAGCCCCAGGGCGGAGAGCATCCGCCCCAGGCGGCACAGGGGCAGACCCACCACGTTGCAGTAGTCCCCGGCGATGCGCTCCACCAGCAGGGCGCCCCGGCCCTGAATGCCGTAGGCCCCCGCCTTGTCCATAGGCTCGCCGGTGGCCACATAGGCGCGAATCTCCCGGGCGGCCAGGGGGCGGAAGGTCACCTGGGTCTCCTCGTGCTCGGTGAGCACCTCCCCGTCCTTCCACAGGGTCACGCCGGTGTAGACGGCGTGGGTCCGGCCGGAGAGGGCGGAGAGCATCTCCTCCGCCTGCTCCGCCGTCCTGGGCTTGCCCAGCACCCTGCCGTCGATGGCCACCACGGTGTCGGCGGCGATCACCACGTCCCCGGCGGCGGCGGCGGCGGACACCTCCTGTGCCTTCTGCCGGGACAGCTCCTCCACCAGCTGGGCGGGGGTAAGCTCCGGGTGGGGCAGTTCCTCCCCCTGGGCGGGGCGGACAATAAAATCAGAAATACCCATCTGCCCCAGCAGCTCCCGCCGCCGGGGGGATTGCGACGCTAAAATGATTGCCATAATCAGCTCTCCCATTCCGCTTCGGTGATACCGTTGTTAGTCGTTTTACTTCTTGGGTCAGGCCCCCGTGGAGCCGAACCCGCCGGCCCCCCGCTGGGTGTCGTCCAGCTCGTCCACCAGGGTGATCCGGGCCTGGATCACCGGGGCGATCATCAGCTGGGCAATGCGGTCCCCGGGCTGGACGGTGTAGTCCTCGCTGCCGGAGTTTTGCAGCCCCACCTTGATCTCCCCCCGGTAGTCGCTGTCAATGACGCCCACGCAGTTGGCCGGGGCGATGCCGTGCTTGATCCCCAGCCCGCTCCGGGCGTACACCAGGGCCACATAGTCCGCCGAGGGCAGGGCAATGGCCAGCCCCGTGGGGATCACCGCCCGTCCCCCCGCCGGGACCACCACCGCCTGGTCGATACAGGCGTGCAGGTCCATGGCGGCCGATCCGGGGGTGGCGTAGTAGGGCGCGGGGATCTCCTTCCCGATTTTCGAGGATAGGGGTTTGATTTTTAATTCCATAGAAAACAACCTTTCGGAGAGTGTGGAGTGAGGAGGTAGGAGTTAGGAGGTAGGAGTGAGGAGGTAGGAGTGAGGAGTTAGCGCCAAAATCAGCCTTCCCCTGGGGCCGATTCCCCCTATCATGGGAGGCGAAAGGGGTACGCCGCTCTTTTGGCTCCCCTGAAAGGGGAGCTGGCCGCCGAAGGCGGACTGAGTGGTTGCCTTCCCCCCTCCGGGGGGAAGGTGGCACGGCAAAGCCGTGACGGATG
>URTG01000073.1 GCA_900550705.1 uncultured Eubacteriales bacterium
TGGAGCCGGGGGCGGCCTTCTCGGTGACCCGCCGGGTGATCTCCTGGGCGGGGAGGTCCTTCCAGTCCAGGCTGTCCACATCCCACTGGATGGGCTCCATGCCCAGACTGCGGACGGCGGCGATGGACCGGTCGTCATAGTCGCCGTAGGGCAGGCGGACCAGGGTGGGGCGGACGCCGGTGATGGCCTCGATCTTGTCGTTGCAGGCGTTGAGGTCGGCGGTGATCTCCTCGGGGGAGAGCTGGGGGTAGTGGGCGTGGGTGTTGGAGTGGTTCATCACCTCATGTCCCGCGTCGTGCAGGGCCTTCACCGACTCCGGGTATTTGTCCGCCCACTGGCCCACCACGAAGAAGGTGGCCTTCACCCGGCAGCGGTCCAGGATGTCGATAAGGGCCTGGGTATCCTCATTGCCCCAGGCGGCGTCGAAGCTGATGGACAGCAGCTTCTGGTCCCGCCGGACGCAGTAGATGGGCAGCTGACGCACAGAGGCCGAGGCCCCCACCGCCGCCGGCACATGGACTGCGGCGAACATGGCTGCGGCCGCCAGCATCACGGCGCACACCGTCAGCGTCCGGCGGCGCAGCACCACAAAGCGCGGCCGCCCCGGGGCAGGTCTCCACGGAAACAACATAGGCGATCCCTCCTGATTTTTTTGCCATTCTATGCGGAAACCGATAACATCATGCCCACCCGCGAAGCGGGTGGGCATGATGTTATAAAAAGGGGCTGTCTCAAAATAGCATTTTTCAAAAATCAGTCCAACAAAAAGTCGTGAAAATCCGATGAAAGCTGGATTTTCGCGACTTTTTCTAACGTTTGTCGGGGACTATTATCTTACAGTTCGCATTTTGAGACAGCCCCGGATGAGGGTAACTCTCGACAAGGAGCAAAGCACCAAAGTGCTAAAGAACTCCTAACTCCTCCCTCCTAACTCCACACTCAAAAAACAGCCCCCTGTCTTCTCAGGCGGAGGCCGTTTTCACCGGGATGTAACGGTCCGCCGTCAGACTGCCCGGGGTGACCCGGCAGGCGAGGGCGAGAAGGTCCACCCCGGCGGCCTGGGCGGCGCGGAGGGCCTGGCCGAAGGCCGGGTGGGTGCGCTCGTTGGGTTCCACCCACCTCATGCCCTCCATCTGGACCACGAAGCACAGCGCGGCCTCGTAGCCCGCCCGGCGGGCGGCGATAAGCTCCTCCAGGTGCTTCACGCCCCGGAGGGTGGGCGCGTCGGGAAAGCGGGCCACGCCGTCCTCCTCCAGAGTGACCCCCTTCACCTCCACAAAGCCCCGGCGGGGGCCGGCCTCCCAGTAGAAGTCGAAGCGGGAGGCCCCGAACATCGTCTCCGGCCGGAGCAGGGTCAGGTCGGGGCGGAAGCCCCCGGTTTCCGCCCACTCGGCAAAGACCCGGTTGGGGGCCTGGGCGTCCATGTTAACCAGGAGCGGTCCGGCGGGGGTGGTCTTCTCCACGGCAATCAGGTCGAATCTGGTCTTCCGGGCGGGGTTGTCGCTCTCCTCCAGCCACACGGGGCAGCCGGGGACCAGCAGCTCCCGGCACCGGCCGGTGTTTTTTACATGGACCACCACCGGCTCCCCATCCAGCGCCACATGGGCGATAAAGCGGTTGGGGCGGTCTAAAAACTGCCCCCCGCGCAGATGCGGATAGTTCACTCCCGCGCCTCCTTTCCGGGCACCGCTGCGTCCTGGGGGCTTATTCGTTCTCCCCCACCAGATGCCGCAGGGCCTCTACCATCTCGAAGACCAGGCCGTCGCAGTGGTCCTTTCTCTGCTCCCCCCGGTCGTGCGACGCCTTGAGCAGGGCGGCGCAGTTGGTGTCTCCGTGGGTCTGGCGGAACTGGCGCAGCAGGGCGGTGGCCTCCGCCTCGCCGTAGCCCAGGCCGCCCAGCACCATCAGCGCGCCGGTCAGCGCCCCGCAGGTGGCCCCCATCCGCATTCCCGCGCCGAAGTTGGCCCCCAGGGCGTTGGCCTGGATGTCGTCAATGCCCAGCTCCTCGGCAAAGGGGATGAGTACCGACTGGCAGCAGTTGTAGTGTACCGTCGTGTCCGCCCGGAGGGCCCGGGCCAGTTCCATGTGATTCATTGCGTTTCCTCCCAAATTCTCTCTCTGCTTTGCGTATTCCGCCCCCGCAGGGGGCGGAATATTTTACAATGGATTTTTATTTCACCTTATCAATGACCATCTGGTCATAGCGCAGGTACTGGTAGCCGCTCTTTTCGTACAGGTGGGCGGCGCTCTCGTTCACCTGGGTCACCTCCAGGCGGAAGCGGCGGGCGGAGGGGTACTGATTTTCAATCCAGGCCATGATTTCCGAGCCGAAGCCCTGGTGCCGGAACTCCGGCTTCAGGTACAGCTCCTCCAAAAAGACGCAGCGGCCCCCCACCTCGGCGGAGTAGCACTGGGTGATGTAGATATACCCCACCACCTCCTCGCCGGACTGGACCAGGACCCCCCGCAGCAGCGGCTCGGCGTGGTCCGCGGCCGCCAGGAAGGACCGCTCCAGAATCTCCTGCTCCACCGGGTGGTCCACCGCGTCGGAGCAGTAAAAGTCCTGCACCATGGGAATCACCAGGTCGTGGTCCTGCAAAACGATGTCGCGAAAGGTAAGCATAGTAATGTCTCCTAATAGCATAAATTTTTGTGGTTTAAGGCTCTTTTGACGCAAGGGCTCATAACCCTTTGCTCCCCCTCATCCGTCACGGCTGCGCCGTGCCACCTTCTCCCTACCCCTTTTGTCGCTACGCGACATTTCCCCCTGATAGGGGGAATCGACCCCAAAGGGTGGAAGGCTTAGTCATGGCCTTCCCTCTGATAGGGGGAATCGACCCCAAAGGGTGGAAGGCTTTGCCTTAGCCTTCCCCCTTCCAGGGGGAAGGTGCCCCCGAAGGGGGCGGATGAGGGTGTCCCCCGTACAAGGAGCAGAGGCCCAAGGTCTAACTAACTCCTCACTCCTAACTCCTCACTCCTCACTAATTAAAAATGTCCGGCGTATCCGCGAACATCTCCCGCACCCTGCGGAGCACCGCCCGGTGGTCGGGCTGGGTAAGCTCCGGGTCGGCGGAGAGGAGGCGGGCGGCGGCGTCCTGGGCCTGATGGAGAAGGCGGACGTCGCCGGCCAGGTCGGCCAGCTTCATCTGGGGCAGGCCGTGCTGGCGGCTGCCGAAGAAGTCGCCGGGGCCGCGGACCTTCAGGTCCTCCTCGGCAATGCGGAAGCCGTCGGTGGTGGAGGCCAGGGTGCGGAGGCGGAGCATGGCATCCCGGCTGCGGGTGTCGGTCATCAGAACGCAGTAGGACTGGTGCTCTCCCCGGCCCACCCGGCCCCGGAGCTGGTGCAGCTGGCTGAGACCGAAGCGGTCGGCGTTCTCAATGATGATGAGGGTGGCGTTGGGCACGTCCACCCCCACCTCCACCACGGTGGTGGCCACCAGGACCTGGATGTCCCCGGCGGCGAAGGCGGCCATCACCGCCTCCTTCTCCCTGGGGCGGAGCTTGCCGTGGAGAATGCCCAGCTTCAGGTCGGGGAAGACGTGGTCCGCCAGCTCCTTGGCATAGGGCTTCACCGCCTTCATGGGGGGCTGGGGCGGGCCGCGGAACAGGGTCTCCTCCTGGTCCAGCTGGGTCTCGCTCTCCTCCACGGCGGGACAGATGAGATAGACCTGCCGCCCCTGGGCCACCTGCTTGCGGACGAACTGATACATCCGCCGGCGCTTGTCCTCCCGGATTACATAGGTCTCGATGGGTGTCCGCCCGGGGGGCAGCTGGTCGATGATGGACACGTCCAAATCGCCGTATAGAATCAGCGCCAGCGTCCGGGGGATGGGGGTGGCGGACATGACCAGCACATGGGGCGGAGCGGTCCCGCCGCCCTTGGCCGCCAGGGCGGCCCTCTGGGCCACGCCGAAGCGGTGCTGCTCGTCGGCCACCATCAGGGCCAGGTCGTGAAAGACCACCCCGTCGGAGAGGAGGGCGTGGGTGCCGATGAGAAAGTCCAGCTCCCCCCGGGCCAGCTGCTGCCGGACCTTCTTCTTCTCCCCGGGGGTGAGGGCGCCGGTGAGTAGGCCCACCCGCACCCCCGCCGGGGCCAGCAGGGCGGACAGAGAGCGATAGTGCTGCTCGGCCAGCACCTCGGTGGGGGCCATCATGGCGGTCTGCGCCCCCGCCCGGGCGGTGAGAAAGGCGGCGTAGGCCGCCACGGCGGTCTTGCCGGAGCCCACGTCCCCCTGGACCAGGCGGTTCATGGGCCGGTCCCCGGCCAGGTCCCGGGCTACCTCCTCCATCACCCGGCGCTGGGCATCTGTGGGTTCAAAGGGCAGCAGCGCCCGGAACTCCGGCCAGGGGCGGGTGGGGATGGGCCGCCCGGGGCCGGTCTGGGAGCGGCGGCGCTTTAAGAGACTCAGGCCCACGGACAGGTAGAACAGCTCCTCAAAGCTCAGCCGCCGCCGGGCCAGGTCCAGGGCCTCCTCGTCGGCGGGGAAGTGGATGTTTTGCAGGGCAAACTCCAGGGCGGCCAGCCCCTCCGCCTGGCGGACGGACGGGGGCAGAGATTCCTCCCGCTGCCCGGCACAGGGCAGGGCCTGGCGGACGAGGGTGGCCATCATATAGTTGGAAATGCCCGCCGTCAGCGGGTAGACGGGCATGATGCAGCCCGTCACCCCGTTCCGGCCCAGAGGCTCGAAGATGGGGTTGGTCATGGTCCGGCGGCGGCCCTGCTCCTCCACCGTGCCGTAGAAGACATACTTCTCTCCCGCCCGCAGGGCCCGCTCCACATAGCTCTGGTTGAAGAAGGTGATGTGCAGCGCCCCCGACTGGTCCACCGCCCGGAGCTGCACCAGGTCCAGCCCCTTGCGGACGCGAGACCGCCTTGGGTGCTCCGCCGCCATGGCGCAGACGCACACCTTCATTCCCAGGGGGGCGGTGCGGATGGCGTAGAGCTGCCGGCGGTCCTCATAGTCCCGGGGGTAGTGGCCCAGCAGGTCGGCGGCCCGGCGCAGGCCCAGCTTCTCCAGCTTCTTGGCCCGGGCCTCCCCCACACCGGGGAGGTCCACCACAGGGGTATCCAGCTGCACAGGCATGGGGGCAACCTCCTTTCTCAGATAACGTCTTATTGTATCATATGTTTTCCTTCCCGTCAAAAAGCTTGTAAATGGTCGGCTGAACCGGTATAATTGGAATATCTATTTTTATTGTTCCAGCTCCCTGTGGAAGCAGGGAAATGGACGCAAACAGGAGGTCGTTTGGATGGCGGACTATATTTTGAACCTGCTGCCTGTGACGGAGGAGGAGAAGGCCCGCTTCGCGGCGCTGGCCCCCCAGGCGGAGCACATCTACACCGGTCGGCGGACGGTGACGGCGGAGCAGCTGGCCCGGGCCACGGTGATGTTCGGCTGGCCCCGGCCGGACAGTCTGAGGGACGCAAAGCAGCTCAAGTGGTTCCAGTCCATGTGGGCGGGGACGGATGAATACGCCGGCTGTCTGCCGGAGGGGGCGGTGCTCACCTCCTCCAGCGGCAGCAACAGCCGCAGCGTGGCGGAGCACGCCTTTGCCAGTCTGCTGGCCCTGTGCCGCCGTCTGCCCACCTATCGAGACAGCCAGCGGGCCCACCGCTGGGAGGACGAGGGGGCCATGAAGACCCTGCTGGGCAGCACCGTTCTGGTGGTGGGCGCGGGCCACATCGGCGGGGCCTTCGCCCAGATGTGCCAGGCCCTGGGCAGCACCACCATCGGCCTGAAGCGCACCGTCCGTGGCCCTCTCCCCGGCTTTGACCGGCTGGAGACCCTGGACCGGCTGGACGACCTGCTGCCCCAGGCCGACGTGGTCTATCTCTCCCTGCCCCACACCGCCCAGACGGCGGGGCTGATGACCGAGACCCGCCTCCGGGCCATGAAGGATGACGCCATTCTGGTCAACTCCGGCCGTGGCTCCGTCCTGGACCAGGCCGCCCTGGTCCGGGTCATGGGGGAGGGCAAGCTCTGGGGTGCCGCCCTGGATGTCACCGACCCGGAGCCCCTCCCCGCCGACCACCCTCTGTGGGACGTCCCCAACCTCCTCCTCACCCCCCATGTGGCCGGGGGGATGCGGCTGGAGCTTACTCGGAAACGGTGCGTGGAGATGGCGCTGGAGAATCTGGCCCGCTATCTGAAGGGGGAACCCCTGGAGAATATTGTGGACTAAAGCGCCCCCGGGCCGGGGAAGCGGCCCCAGAAAAAGGCAGCGGGAACCGCCGTTTGGACGGTTCAGCTTGTCGAAAAAGTGGCTTCGCCGCTTTTTCGACAGCCTGAATGAGTCCGTCCAGGATTTCCCCTTGCGCCGCCGGCCTTTTTCCGGTACACTAGAGACAGCTACCCCGAAAAAATAAGGAGGTTTCCCTATGAAACGACGTATTTTCTCCCTGGGGCTGTCCCTGGCCCTGACCGCCGGGCTGATTGCCCCCGCCCGGGCCGCCCAGGCGGAGCCCGCCCGGCAGCTCCTCCCCGCCCTGGCCGCAGTGCTGGAGCTGGAACCCAGCGCCCCCCTCCGGGCGCAGACCGCCGCGGTGTCGTTCACCCTGGCCTCGGTCCTGTCCGGAGTGGAGCGCGCCCCGTCTCCGCCCCAGACGCCGGAGGTGCCGGACACGCTGGCCGCCTACCAGGGGGAAATTCTCCGCCTGGTCAACGCGGAGCGGACCAAGGCGGGTGTTGACCCCCTGACGCTGAACACCACCCTGTGCGCCGCCGCCCAGCTCCGCGCCCAGGAGCTGCCCACCCAGTTTGCCCACACCCGGCCCGACGGCACCCAGTGCTTCACCGCTCTGGACCAGGTGGGCCAGAACTACCGCACCGCCGGGGAAAACATCGCCGCCGGTCAGACCTCCCCCGCCCAGGTGATGTCCGACTGGATGAACTCCCCCGGCCACCGCCGCAATATCCTAGACGCCAGCTTCACCCAGCTGGGCGTGGGCTATGTGCAGACGGACAGCGGGTATGGGGAGTATTGGGTCCAGCTGTTTATCGGGTAAGTCCAGACAAAAAAGGCCCTGTCTCATCGTTGGATGAGGCAGGGCTCAGACGGTCGAAAAAGTCCTTCCGGCCAAAGGGTTCGGAGGGAGGGATAGTTGGGGGTACGGCGGGTATCGCGGGCCGCTGGGGACAGCGGCCCCTACGGGTGGACCCCCGGGAATCATGTCCCCGTGATTACGCCGAATTCCGATTTTTTAGGTTAGAACGTTCTCTCCAGAGAGACCGTCAGGTCGGTCGCCTCCCGATTTGCGTTGTGGCTGACCACGTCGAATTTCAGGGTGTATTCCATGGCGCTGGCACCGGGGTCGATGTGGAACATCCGGGTGAGGGTCTGGCCGGGCTGGACGGGGACCACGGAGAAGCGCTCGTTCCGGGCGGCCAGGGGGCGCACCCGGTCCACGCGGGTGTAGCGGACGGAATCGCCGTTGTTGGTGACGGTGAATACCATGTACTGGTCCTTGGGCTGCACGCCGCCGGACTTATACAGGGCCTTGGTCTGCACGGCGGGGAAGCTGCCGTGGGCATACTGAATGTGTGCGTCATCCAGATAGACGGTGGGGGTCAGGGAGACCTCCTTGTCGTCGTCGGCGGTCAGGTGCACGGTCTTGGGGTCCACCTCGGTAAAGCCGCCCCGGGTCCGGCCGAAGTCGGGGGTGTCCGCCTGCTCGGGGTCCACATACTCGGGCTGGTCCTTGCCGTAGTAGATGGTGGTGTGGTCGTCCAGCTTCTCGGAATAAGAGGGGCCGTCCCGCTCCACGCCCGCGGTGATGACCACATCGTCCGCCCCGGCCTCCCCATACCCCGCGATGTTCACGGTGCTGTCCTTGCTGTTCCAGGTAATGTCCGCGTCCAGCAGGTCAGAGAACAGCCGCAGGGGCAGATAGTTGGTCAGCCCCCCGGCGGGGTCGGTATAGGTGATGGAGTTGGGGGTCTGCTGGCCGTTGGGCGCGGTGTAGGTCTGCTCCGCCGCGACCTTCAGGTCGTTGCCCACCCGAACGCCAATGCGGTCATACCCAAGCTGCCCATTCAGCGCCAGCGCCGGAATCACCGCCCCGCCAATCATCGTGGCCGTAAGCATTCCGGAGAGAAAAACGGTTGTCTTTTTCATGGTAAACTTCCTTTCTTTTCATGGTGTGTCGTGTTTGGTGAAATGGGGAGGCCCTGGCCTTCCACCCATCGGGGCCGATTCCCCCTGTCAGGGGGAAATGTCGCGCAGCGACAAAAGGGGTAGGGAGAAGGTGGCCCGCTCCGCGGGCCGGATGAGGGGGACCAAAGGGCTGCAAACCCTTGCGCCAGAAGGATTTCCCGCAGGGCTGACCGTAGGGGCGGATACCATCCGCCCGCCGTTGGCCGGGTGGTTATCGTGCGGGCGGCTGATAGCCGCCCCTACAAGAGACCACGGGACTGGTCGTAGGGGCCGATTCCCCCTGTCAGGGGGAAATGTCGCGCAGCGACAAAAGGGGTAGGGATCGATGTCCCC
>URTG01000074.1 GCA_900550705.1 uncultured Eubacteriales bacterium
CTGAAGGATCTGGGCCTTTTTGGCCTCGGCGTCCTTCACCAGGTCGTCGGCCATGCGCTGGGCGGCCATCAGGGCCTTCCGCATGGCCTCCTCGGTGGAGCGGTATTCCTCCACCTTTTCCACCAGGACCTTCATCTTGCTTTTTAAGACCGCGTTCTCGTTGTACAGCGCGGTGTAGTCAGAGGTGAGGACATCTAAAAATTCGTCCACCTGAGACATATTGTAGCCGCCGAAGGACGCCTTTTGGAAAGCGCGCTCGGATACTTCCTGCGGAGTGAGCATAAGAAAACCCTCGATTCCTTGGTTCTGCCGTCTGTTTCTTCGGGCGGGGCTTAGAAGTACAGACCGTTATTTTCTAACTCGTCGATGAGATCCCCCAGAATATCCACATTGTAGGGGGTGATAATGTAGGTGGAGATGGCCACCTTTTTGATTTTGCCCTCGCTGGCATAGGCCACGCCGGACAGGAAGTCCAGCAGGCGGCGGGCAATCTCTTTGTTGGTGGACTCCAGGTTCAGCACCACGGTGCGCTTTTCGCACAGGTGGTCGGCGATGGCGGAGGCGTCTTCAAACGACTCGGGCTTGACCAGGACGACCTGGAGCTGCGTGGCAGCGCGGATGTTGACCACCTTGTTGCTGCGGCGCTCCTCTGCCGGGGCGGGGGAGGAATAGGCATCCTCCCGGCTGTCCCGCAGGGCGCGGTCGCTGCGGTCGCTCCGCCGCTCCCGGCGCTCGGCCGGGCGGGGGGAGCCGTCGAAGTCGTCGAACTCGTCCTCGTCCTCATCCTCGTAGGGATGGGCAAGGCGCTTGAATTCATCAAAGATTCCCATGAACAAGATCCTCTTTTCCTATGGTATCACACAAGCTGGGCCGCCGGCTCAGCCGGCGGGGTGCATCGGGGGGCGGGGGCCGAACAGGGCGGTGCCCACCCGGACCAGAGTGGCACCCTCGGCAATGGCATCGGCAAAGTCCGCGCTCATCCCCATGGACAAGCAATCCATATCACCTTGATTATCCGACATTTTGCCGCCCATGTCAATATAAAGCTGACGCATTTTGGCAAAATAGGGCCGATTTGCCCCCGGCTCGGCGGAAATGGGGGGGATGGCCATCAGTCCCCGCAGCCGCACCTGGGGCAGAGAGCGGGCCAGCTGGACCAGAGCGGGCAGCTCGTCCACCGGGCAGCCGCCCTTGCTGGCCTCGCCGCCGATGTTCACCTCCAGCAGAATGTCCTGCCGGATGCCCAGCTTGTCCGCCTGCCTGACGATGGCCTGGAGCAGATGGGGGGAGTCCACCGACTGAATCAGGTCCACCTTGCCCACCACCTGCTTGACCTTGTTGGTCTGTAAGTGGCCGATGAAGTGGACGGCCCTGGCCCCGGCATAGGCATCGGCGGCCAGGTGGGCGGTAAGATCCTGCACCCGGTTCTCTCCGCAGACCTGGATTCCGGCGGCGATGGCGGCGCGGATGGTCTCGTCGGTCTGGACCTTGGTGGCGGCGCAGAGGGTGATGGAGGCCGGGTCACGGCCCGCCTGCCGGGCGGCCTGGGCGATTTTCTCCTGAACGGCTTGAATGTGTTGGGTCAGATCCATGACAAAAACCTTCTCTCTGTAAGCTGTGGGCTGCCGCTGGGAACGGGCGGAACGCCCAAAGCCGTCCTGAGCCGCAGCGGCACGGCCGAGGACGGGATGGAAGCAATTATTGGGTGAGGAGCTGGCCGCTGAAGATGCCCACGCCGGAGGTGATGACCTTGTCCCCCGCTCGCAGGGCGGTGCGGCTCTGGGAGGTGGAGCGGACCACATAGTAGTCGCTGCCCTCCATAACCACCTGGGCCTGCTTGAACTCCACCCGGCCGCTGACCAGAACGTAGACGCCCAGCATACTCTGCTGGGTGCTCTCGCCGGTGTCCGGGTCCTCCCCATCGAACTTAATCATGTGGAGGGACTCCTTGGGGATGCGAAGGCCGGAGTAGCTGCTGAAAATCAGCTCCGCCGTCAGGTGCCGGAGGAGGGTGGTCTCGTTCAGATGCCGGTCGGAGGAGAAGACCACCAGGGTCTTGTCCCCCTCGGTCTCGCCGATTTTTTCCACCGTCATGTCCACGTCCCGGGAGAAGTCCCCGGTAAAGCGCAGGGTGGCGGACCCGCCCTCCCGCAGCCGCTGGGCGGCCTCAGAGGCGATGGCGGCGGCGAAGTACCACCGGTTGGAGGTGACCAGCTTCCCCACGGCGGACGCATCCCCCTGGGCATCGCCGGCCATCAGGGCGGCCAGCCGACTGGGAGTGAGGGAAAGGGCCGTCTCGGGGGTGAGCAGGCTCTCGTAGCCGTCTACCAGGCTGGAAAAGGTGCCCGATTGGGCGGCGGTGACCTGGGTGGTGGCGGTGGAGGTCTGCTGGCCCAGGGCGGCCCGCCGGTCCTTCAGGGCCTGGAGCTGGGCGGCCAGCTGGGTGGCGGAGCCGCCCTCCTCTCCATAGGTATAGCTCCGCTTGAGCACGCTGCTCTTTACGGCGCGGACCTGGGTCTCCAGGGTGCTGTAATCCTGTAAGGCGGCGGAGGCCCGCAGGGCGGCCACGGCCTGGATGATGTTCTCGTCCAGCCGGGCGGCGGACTGCACGTCGCCGCCCTGGGCTTCGGCGGCGCTGAGCAGCTCGATTTCCAGGTCCAGCTGCTCTAATTGGGCCTGGTCGGCCTGGGCCTGACTGTCCCGGTAGACCAGGGCCACGGTCTGGCCCACGCCCACCTTCTCCCCCTCGGCGCGAATCACGTCTAAAATGCCGTCCGGATGGGGCAGGACCAGCTCCTGCCGGGCCAGAAGGCCGTCGGCGGGGACGCTGTCGTTCACCGTGTACTGGTAGGCCAGGGTGGTGGCATAGGGCACGTTGAAGGTGCGGTAGACATACACCCCGAAGTAGACGGCCAGGGCCGCCGCCAGGGCGAGCATCACAAGGGTTATCACGGATTTTCCCTGTTTCATGGGAACGATTCTCTCTTTCTGTGGGGCGGACCCCGAAGCTTAGGTGGACTCGGCGGCGCGGCTGTCCCGACCGGAGTTGTCGTACAGGGGGATGGGCCGCTCGGGCACGATGGTGGAAATGGCGTGCTTATAGATGATTTGCTGCTTTCCGTCGCTGACCAGGACCACGGTGAAGGCATCGAACCCCGTGACATAGCCCCGCATCTGGAAGCCGTTCATCAAAAACAGGGTCACCCCCCGCCGGTCCCGGCGGGCCTGGGTCAGGAAAATGTCTTGAAGGTTGTTGTTTTTCTGCATAAGTAGCACTCCTTTTTCTGTCGGGAGTGCCGGAAGAACCCAGCCGGAACAAGCGAAATATGCGGGTCCCCCTCATCCGTCACGGCTGCGCCGTGCCACCTTCCCCCCTGAGTGGGGAAGGCAGAAATTGCCCGCCTCAAGCCTTCCCCACTGAGGGGGGAAGGTGCCCCCGAAGGGGGCGGATGAGGGGGGGTGAAGGGGTGCGTACCGTGTCGCTGTATTCTGAACTGGCTCCGAAGCCGACACGCCCTGAGTGCTGCTATCATATACCAGCTTCTTCCAGAAAAACGGTCGAAGTCTGGCAGGCCGAGGACAAATCGGGGGGACCGTCCCAGCAGATGGAGCGGGCGGCCCTGTTCCGGCGGAACCAGGTGAGCTGGCGCTTGGCGTATTGCCGGGAGCGGAGCTTGATTTCCTCCGCCGCCTGGGCCACATCGCCGCCGGATTGCAGGGCGGCGGCCATCTCCTTATAGCCGATGGCCTGCATGGCGGTGCATTTTGCGGGCACACCGGAGTTCAGCAGCCCCTGCACCTCCTCCACCAGGCCGGCGGCCATCATCTGGTCCACCCGGCGGTCGATGCGGTCCCACATCTCCTCCCGATGGGCATAGGACAGGGTGATGGTCAGGGCATCGTATCTGGGCGGCAGGGCCTGGGTTTCCAGGTTGTGCTGGGTGATGGTCTTGCCGGTGGACAGCCACACCTCCAGGGCGCGGACGATGCGCTTTTCGTCGTTGGGATGGAGCCGGGCGGCGGCCTCCGGGTCCACCCGGGCCAGCTCATCCAGCAGGGCCTGCCCCCCCTCCCGGCGAATTCGGGCCTCCAGCTCCCCCCGGAGGGGGCTTTCCGGCTGAAAGGCGGCGAAGGTCCGGCCGGAGAGCAGCGAGTCTACATACAGCCCCGTGCCCCCCGCCACAATGGGCAGCTTGCCCCGGGCCAGAATGTCGTCCACACAGGCGGCGGCCAGGGTGACATAGCGGGCCACGGAGAAGTCCTCCTCCGGGTCGGCCACGTCCAGCATATGGTGGGGAACGCCGCCCATCTCCCCTTGGGTGGGCTTGGCGGTGCCGATGTCCATGCGGCGGTAAATCTGCATGGAGTCGGCGGAGACCACCTCTCCGTTGTGGGTCTGGGCCAGGGCCACGGCCAGGGCCGTCTTGCCCGAGGCCGTGGGGCCGGTGAGGACTAAAATGTTCGGGGCCATTCCGCCACCGCCTTTCGTGAAGTATTTTTGGGGGGTGTTTCAGACTGTCGAAAAAGTCCTTCCAGCCAGAGGATTCGGAAGGAGGGATAGTTTGAAAGGGGAAGCATCAGGGCTGGGACACCGGCCAGCGGGTCACCGCGTCCCGGGCGGCGCGGAGGAAGTCCAGAAAGCCGTCCATCTGGGCGGCGAAGTCCCGGTCGGCCCGGGCCAGGACGGCCTCCCAGCCTGAATCGCTGGAAGATGTGGTATCCACCAGCTGAATGGCAGGGGTCACCCAGTGGGAATTCGGAGCAGTGAGGGTGCCGTCCAGTCCGGTTACGCCCACCTCTATGGTGTGGGAGCCGTCCTCCAGCGGCGTGGGTCCGACCCGAAGGTATTCCGTGGTCCGCTGGGTCAGGGCGTTCCGCAGAGCCAGGTCCCCCAGCACCAGCTTGGTGACATCCCGGCGGTTGGTGGTGACCATCCGCCCCTTGAGGGCCTGGGGGTCGCCGTAGCTCCGGTTCTCTCCCGCTAAGCTCATCACGGCCTGGAAACCGCTGCCTACCAGATTTTTCGGGCGGATGAACAGCTTATATTCCCCATCCAGATGTACCGTAGTCCGGGCGGCCAGAGAGGTGTAGACAGTGCGGCCGGAGACATCCACATGGAAAAATACAAGCAGAGGGGTCTTCTCCCCTTCCGTCAGAACCAGCTGGCTGTCACTGCGGCTCCAAGCTCCGGTGTCCTGGCAGAAGAACCAGCCACCCCGCTGCTTTTGATAGCGAGCCAAGAGAATATCCCAGTTTTCAAACATCGTCCGGACCTCCTTTTCTGGCTCCCCGCCCCTGGCGGGGGTGTAAGCTCGTTCAGGTGCGCTTGAATTGCTTTTCTAGTTGGGCGCGGGTCAGCTCGATGGCCACCGGGCGGCCGTGGGGGCAGTATTTCACCTGGCCGGAGACCACGGCGGCGGCGATTTTTTCCAGCTCCGGGGCGCTGGTCTTCCAGCCGCCCTTGATGGCGGCCTTGCAGGCCATGGTGTGGAGCAGCTCGTCCCGGGCGGCGTCGGGGTCGGCCCCGCCGGTGAGGAGCTTCTGGGCCAGGTCGGACAGGGTGGCCTCCACCTCCCCGGCGGGCACGTCGAAGGGGGCCTGGCGGACGGCAATGCAGCCCCCCAGCTCGTCCACATCGAAGCCGAACTCGGCCAGCAGGTCCCGGCGGTCCAGCAGGGCCATCTGCTCCTCGGCGGGCAGCCGGAACACCGCCGGGGTGAGCAGGGACTGGGCCATGGGGCGGTAGCCCTGGGCCTTCATCCGGTCGAAGTTCATCCGCTCATGGGCGGCGTGCTTGTCGATGAACAGCACCCGGTCCCCCTGCTCCACCAGGATGTAGGTGTTCAGCACCTCTCCGGCCACCCGCCAGGGCGCGATTTCCGGCTCCGGCTGGGGCTGGGGGACGGATTCCGGTTTGGGAGCCGCCGGAGCCTCCGCCTTGGGCGCGGGGCGCGGCTCCGTCTCAGACGGCGGGGCTTGGACTGTCTCCCCGGAGCGGACAGTGGGAGCGGGAGATGCAGGGACGGCGGCGGGCGGCTGCATTTTCCCAGGGGCCGCCTGGGGCTTTACTATCTGGGGGGCGGGCCGCTCCGCGGTGAAGTCGTGGAGGGGCAGGGTCTCCGCTGGGGCGGGGGCGTCCCAGATTCTGGGTGGAGCCGGGGCCGCCGGTTGGGCGGCGGGGGCGGGCTGGGCCGTCAGTCTGATTTGGTTGGGGGTGACGGAGTCCGCCGGGCGGACGCCGGGGATGCTTTTGGGCTTCCACTCCGCCTGGGGGTGGGAGCGGTCCTGCTCCAGGGCGGAGAGCACGGCGTGGTACACGGCGGAGAAGACCTCCCGCTCGCTGCCAAACTTGACTTCGGTTTTCGCAGGGTGGACGTTCACATCCACCGCGTTGAGCTTCGTCTCTACATGGAGGACACAGGCGGGGAACTTGCCCACCATGCGCTGGTTCTGATAGGCCTGCTCCAGGGCGGTCATCAGCAGGGGGCTTTTCACCTGGCGGCCGTTGACGAAGAAGAACTGCCAGCTCCGGCTGGCCCGGCAGCACACGGGCTGGGACACAAAGCCGGACACGGCGATGCCCTCCCCCCGGGCCTTCACCTCCCGCAGCCCCAGGGCCAGCTCCCGGCCCAGAACGGCGTAGACGGCGGAGCGGAGCTGACCGTCTCCCGGGGTGAGCAGCTCCTGCTTGCCGTCCCGGATGAACTTCACCGCCACCTCCGGGTGGGACAGGGCCACCCGCTGGACCACGGCGAAGACCGCGGCCCCCTCGGCGGTGTCCCGCTTCATAAATTTCAGGCGGGCGGGGGTGTTGAAAAACAGGTCCCGGACGAGCATGGTGGTGCCCCGGGGTCCGCCGGCCTCCTCCACTGCTCCGGGCACGCCCCCCTCCAGGGCCAGGGAGGCCCCCAGGGGCGCGTCGTCCGTCCGGGTGAGCACCTCCATGCGGGACACGGAGGAGATGGCCGCCAGGGCCTCCCCCCGGAAGCCCAGGGTGCCGATGGCCTCTAAATCATACTGGGAGCGGAGCTTGCTGGTGGCGTGGCGGAGGAAGGCGGTTTTCAGCTGGGCGGCGGGGATGCCGCAGCCGTCGTCCGTCACCCGGAGAAAGGTCATGCCCCCGTGGGAAATCTCCACGGTGACGGCGGAGGCCCCGGCGTCGATGGCGTTTTCCATCAGCTCCTTGGCCACGGAGGCGGGCCGCTCCACCACCTCGCCGGCGGCGATGAGGTCGGCCACATGGGCATCCAGCACTTGAATCGTTGGCATGGCTGTCTCCCGTCCTCTCACTGGGCCTTGCGGGCCTGGAGGTCGGCCTGGAGCAGGTCGTGGATTTCCCACAAGGCGCGGACCGACTCTCGGTGGGCGGTCCCCAGGGTGACGGCGGGGTAGCGATAGCCCCGCGCCTTGGTCTTGACCACCAGGGTGCGGCTGCCCTTGGCGTTCAGTCCGGAGTGGATGCCCACGGAGAAAATATCCTCCAGCGGAATGACGTCGCTGCCGATGGTCAGGGTGTGCTCGTCCATGGACCAGTCCAGGCGCTGGACATCCAGGGTCTTGAACAGGGTAAACCGGGCGGCGGCCATGGCGCAGATGAGGGCCAGCCCGGCCAGCGTCAGCACGTCCTGGGGCACATGGCCCCGGCCCAGGGTGGCAACGGCCACCACGGCGGCCACCATGACCACCCAATAGGCCTCATCCTTTCCGACGCTGCGGACCAAAAGTTCTCCACGGTGCATAGGGGTTCTTCCTTTCTGTTGTTCCGTATTTTTTGGAGGTTCGCCCCGGTGGATGGCGGGGCGGGGGGAATCATGGGGACGGTTCCGTAGGGGCCGATGTCCTCATCGGCCCGTTTCGATGGTGCGTCGGCTGCCGCAGGCCGCTGGGGACAGCGGCCCCTACGGGAGACCGGGCGGGGGTCTGAATCATCCCCCCAGCTCCTGCTTCAGCTCCGCCAGCAGGTTCAGCGCCTCCAGGGGGGAGAGCAGGTTCACGTCGGTCATGGCCAGGCGCTTGAGAACGGCCTGACCGCCTAAATCGGCCAGGGAGACCTGCTCCTCCTCCGGGGCGGCGGGAGCGGGCGTGGGCAGGCCGCCGCTCTCCAGCTCGGCCAGGATATCCCGGGCGCGGCGGATGACCCGGTCGGGCACGCCGGCCAGCTTGGCGACCTCGATGCCGTAGCTCTGGTCGGCCCCGCCGCGGACAATCTTGCGGAGGAAAATCACGTCTCCCCCCCGCTTTTTGGCGGCGATGTGGTAGTTTTTCACCCCGGGAATTGCCCCCTCCAGGGCGGTTAGCTCGTGGTAGTGGGTGGCGAACAGGGTCTTGGCCCCCAGGCGCTTGGGGTCGGCGCAGTATTCCAGCACCGCCCGGGCGAT
>URTG01000075.1 GCA_900550705.1 uncultured Eubacteriales bacterium
CAAGGAAAGGGAACCCTGACGGTTCCCTTTCCAACTATCCTTCCCTCCGAACCCTTTGGCCGAAGCGAGTTTTTTGATAGTCTGCGGTCTTGTCCGTTTCTTATGGACAGGGACGAAAACCCCCGGCCCGTCTCCGTATATTTTCACGATTTCGGCCCGGCCGCGTAAAATTTGTTGCCTACGGGAAACAATAGTGATATAATGTATCAGATATACCGCGCCCATGGGCCGAAACCGGGCCGGTATTCCATTGAAATAACGCGGCGTTGTCCGCATGACATAGATTCCAACGAACATTTTTATTCTGTGTGAATCAAAAGAAGGTGCAGTGTTTGACCAAGTATCAGATCCGGGGGGGCAAGCCTCTCCATGGGACCATTGAAATCAGCGGCGCGAAGAACGCAGCAGTGGCCATTATTCCTGCTGCGCTCTTGGTCGATGGCGTGTGCCGGATTGAAAATATTCCCCAAATCAGCGACGTGACGCTGATCCTCCAGATCCTGCGGGAGCTGGGGGCCGATGTGCGTACCGTAAACCGCTCCACGGTAGACGTGGACTGCTCCCATATCCGTAACCGCCAGGTGCCCCACGAGCTGGCCCGGAGAATCCGCGCCAGCTACTATCTGGTGGGGGCGCTGCTGGGCCGCTTCGGCTGGGCGGAGGTGCCTCTGCCCGGCGGCTGCGACCTGGGCGGCCGCCCCGTGGACCAGCACATCAAGGGCTTTGTGGCCATGGGGGCCGAGGTGGAGGTCCGCAACGGCCTCATCTATGCCCAGGTGCCCAACGGCCGTCTCAGCGGGGGGCAGGTGTATCTGGACATCGTGTCGGTAGGCGCGACCATGAACATCATGCTGGCCGCCACCCTGGCCGACGGCATGACCATCATCGAAAACGCGGCCAAGGAGCCCCACATCGTGGACCTGGCCAACTTCCTGAACTCCATGGGGGCCAACATCATGGGCGCGGGCACCGACGTGATCAAGATCCGCGGGGTGGACCGCCTGCGGGGCGGCTCCTACTCCATCATCCCCGACCAGATCGAGGCCGGCACCTACATGGCCGCCGTGGCCGCCGCCGGGGGCGAGGTGCTCATCAAGAACGTGATCCCCAAGCACCTGGACTGCATCACCGCCAAGCTGGTGGAGATGGGGGTGGACGTGGAGGAGCAGGACGACGCCGTTCTGGTCCGTCGGAGCGGCCCCATCACCCGGGTGAATGTGAAGACCATGCCCTACCCCGGCTTTCCCACCGATATGCAGCCCCAGATCGCCGCGGTGCTCTGCCTGGCCCAGGGGACCAGTGTGCTCACCGAGGGCGTTTGGGACAGCCGCTACCGCTATGTGGACGAGTTCCGCCGCATGGGGGCCCACATCCAGGTGGACGGCAAGGTGGCCGTCATCGAGGGCGTGGAAAAGCTCACCGGTGCCCCGGTCCACGCCTGCGACCTGCGGGCCGGCGCGGCTATGGTCATCGCCGGTCTGGCCGCCCAGGGCGTCACCGAGATCGACAGCATCTACCACATCGAGCGGGGCTACGAGACCCTGGTGGAGAAGCTGTCTCACGTGGGGGCCGACATCCGGACCATCACGGTCCCCGACGAGGAGGCTCCGGCGCAGGTGGGCTGAACCGCCCATCGGCGTCCGTTTTGTGTGCAAAAAGCCTGTTGATTGCTTCCATTCAACAGGCTTATTTGTGTGGTTTTTTCTGATTCCTGAGAGGCGGTGTCCTGTTTGCTCACCTTCACCACGCTGGCCAGCGGGTCCAGCGGAAACGCCGCGGTGATCTCCTGCGGCGATACCCATGTTTTGCTGGACGCGGGCATCTCCGCCCGGCGGATCACCACCGGCCTGGCCGCCCTGGGACTCCGCCCGGAGGAGCTGACCGCGATTTTGGTGACCCATGAGCACCATGACCACATCAGCGGCCTTCAGGTGCTGACCAAAAAGCTGCGGACACCCATTGTCGCCACCGGCCCCACCTGTCAGCCCATTGCAGAGAAGGCCCCCAACACGGCGGACCTGCTGCGGCAGTGCACCCCGGGCCGGGGCTTCGCCCTGGGCTGTCTGTGGGTGGAGCCCTTCTCCACCCCCCACGATGCGGCGGGCAGCGTGGGCTACTCCATCGCCGGAGAGGACCGGCGGCTGGTGCTGGCCACCGACCTGGGCTATGTGACCCAGGAGGTGCTGGACCAGGCCCGGGGCTGCGACCTGCTGGTCTGCGAGACCAACCACGACGAGGACTGGGTCCGCTCCGGCCCCTATCCCTACCACCTGAAGGCCCGGGTCCTGGGGGACCGGGGCCACCTGTCCAACGAGGCCGGGGCCGAGCTGGCCGCCGCAGCGGTGCAGGCGGGGGCGGGGGCGGTGATCCTGGCCCACCTGTCCAGCGAGAACAACACCCCCGCCCGGGCGCGGGAGACGGTGTGCTGCCGTCTCCGGGCTATGGGCTGCGACCCGGAGGAGGACATCTCCCTGGCGGTGGCCCCCCGGAAGGAGCTGGGCCCCACCTATCATCTGGATGGCCGCCGGGAGCCGGCGGCCCTGTGGACCAAGGAGGCGGCCATATGCTGAGCGTCCATCTCATCTGCGTGGGCAAGCTGAAGGAGACGTTCTATCGGGAGGCCTGCGCGGAATACGTCAAGCGTCTGTCGGCCTACTGCAAGCTCACCCTGGTGGAGCTGCCCGAGGAGCGGCTGCCCGGGGCGCCCTCCCCCGCCCTCATCCAGGCGGCCTTGGAGCGGGAGGCCAGCGCCATCCGGGCCAAGGTGCCCGCCGGGGCCAGTCTGGTGGCCCTGTGCGTGGAGGGCAAGGAGCGCTCCAGCGAGGAGCTGGCCGCCCTGGTCCGCAGCTGGGAGCAGAACAGCGCCAAGCATCTGGTCTTTGTCATCGGGGGGTCCTTCGGCCTGGCGGAGTCGTTGAAGCGGGAGGCCTGGGTGCGGCTGTCTATGTCCCCCATGACCTTCCCCCACCACCTGGCCCGGGTCATGGTGCTGGAGCAAATTTACCGGGCCTTTAAGATCAACGAGGGCTCCGGCTATCACAAGTAAGTGTGTTTCATTTTTCGTTCCCGCCCCCTGCGGGGGGGCGGGAATGATTGCTTTTGAGGAAATTTCAGCGCAGCATAAAAAGGGGAGAGGGCTTTGATCGGAATTGTGGTCAATGTGGCATCGGTGATCGTCGGTGGGATTCTGGGCAGCGTGTTCGGCAGCAGGATGTCCAACCGCTTCACCCGGGAGCTGAACAAGGTCTTTGGCGTGTGTGCCATGGGCATGGGCATCAACTTCATCCCCCTGATGAAGAATATGCCTGCGGTGATCCTGGCCGTGGTGCTGGGCTCTGCCATCGGGCTGGCCTGCCACCTGGGCAAGTGGATCAGCCGGGGCGGGGTCTGCATGGAGGTGCCCATCCGCGCCCTGCTGGGCGGCAAGGCGGGGGGCAAGGGGATGTCCCGGGAGGAGTATCTCTCGCTACTGGTCACCGCCATCGTGCTGTTCTGCGCCAGTGGGACGGGGATTTACGGCTGTCTGGACGCGGGCATGACAGGCAGCTCCACGGTGCTGCTGTCCAAGTCGGTGCTGGACCTGTTCACCGCTATGGTCTTTGCGTGCAGCCTGGGCGCGGTGACCTCTCTGGTGGCCATCCCCCAGGCGGTGATCTTCACCCTGCTGTTCCTGGCCGCCAAGCTCATTTTCCCCCTGACCACGCCGGACATGATCGGCGACTTCAAGGCCTGCGGCGGCTTCCTGCTCATCGCCACCGGCTTCCGCATGGCCAAAATCGAGGAGTTCCCCGTGGCCGACATGATCCCCGCTATGGTGCTGGTCATGCCCATCAGCGCCCTGTGGACCAGCTGCATCGCCCCGCTGCTGTGAAAGGCGCGAAAAACGCCCCCAGTCTCTCGCACTGCCGGAGACTGGGGGTGTTCTGTGTTCTCAATGCAAACCGGGGCGTCTTACTTGACGGACTGACCGGCTTCCTTCTTGGCGCGGATCTCCTTCAGGGCGTCCTTATAGGAGAGGTTGACGCGGCCCTTGTCGTCGATGTCGGTGACCTTGACCCAGATCATGTCGCCGATGTTGACCACGTCCTCCACCCGCTCCACGCGGCGGTCGGCCAGCTTGGAGATGTGGACCATGCCGTCCTTACCGGGGGCCAGCTCCACAAACGCGCCGAACTGGAGGATACGGACCACCTTGCCGTAGTACAGCTCGCCCACCTGGGGGACGAACACGATGGTCTCGATCATCTTCTTGGCGGCATCGCAGGAGGCGGCGTCGGGAGAGGCGATGTGGATGGTGCCGTCGTCCTCGATGTCCACGGTGGCGCCGGACTCGGCGGTGATCTTCTGGATCACGGAGCCGCCCTTGCCGATGACCTCGCGGATGCGCTCGGGGTCGATCTTCATGGTGATCATCTTGGGGGCATACCGGCTCACCTCGGCCCGGGGGGCGGAGATGCAGGGCAGCATGACCTCGTCCAGGATGGCGAAGCGGGCGTCGCGGGTGATGTCCAGGGCCTGCTGGATGATCTCGTGGGTCAGACCGTCGTTCTTCAGGTCCATCTGGATGGCGGTGATGCCGGACTTGGTGCCGGCGACCTTAAAGTCCATCTCGCCGTGGAAGTCCTCCACGCCCTGGATGTCGATGAAGGTCTGGAAGGAGCCGTCGTCGTCCTGGATGAGGCCGCAGGAGATGCCGGCCACGGGGGCCTTGATGGGCACGCCGGCGTCCATCAGCGCCAGGGTGGAGCCGCAGATGGAGCCCTGAGAGGTGGAGCCGTTGGAGGACAGGACCTCGCTCACCACGCGGATGGCGTAGGGGAACTCGTCCACAGAGGGCAGGACGGGCAGCAGGGCCCGCTCGGCCAGAGCGCCGTGACCATACTCCCGGCGGTTGGTGGAGCGGGGCGGCTTGGCCTCACCCACGGAGTAGGGGGGGAAGTTGTAGTGGTGCATATAGCGCTTCTCGGTCTCCTCCCAGATGGTGTCCAGCTTCTGGGCGGCGGCCAGGGTGTTCAGGGTGGCGACGGACAGCACCTGGGTCTGGCCGCGGGTAAACAGGCCGGAGCCGTGGACCCGGGGCAGCACACCCACCTCGGCGGCCAGGGGACGGATCTCGTTCTTGGCGCGGCCATCCACGCGGTGGCCCTCCAGCAGCCAGGCCTTGACGATCTTCTTCTGGAACTTGTAGGTGAACTCCTCCAGGTACTGGTCCATATCCGGATACTCCTCCAGATACTTCTCGTGCCAGTGGTCGATCATGGCGTTCCAGCGGGTCTCCCGGACGTTCTTGTCGTCGGTGTCCATGGCGGCCTTGGCCTCGTCCATGAAGTCGCTGACGATCTTGTCGAACAGCTCCTGGTTGAACTGGGCGTGGTCATACTCCATCTTGGGCTTGCCGATCTCGGAGACGATCTGGTCGATGAAGTCGATCTGCTTGCGAATCTCCTCGTGGGCCTTGACGATACCGGCGTACATGATCTCGTCGGGGATCTCGTCGGCACCGGCCTCGATCATCACGACCTTCTCCCGGGTGGCGGCCACGGTCACGTCCATGCGGCTGGTCTTGCGCTGCTCCTGGTTGGGGTTCAGCACGATCTGCCCGTCGCAGTAGCCCACCTCCAGGCAGCCGATGGGGCCGGCGAAGGGGATCTCGGAGTAGCTCACGCAGGCGGACGCGCCGATCATGGCGGCGACCTCGGGGGAGCAGTCGTAGTCCACGCTCATCACGGTGCACTGGATGCACACGTCGTTGCGGAAGTCATAGGGGAACAGGGGGCGCATGGGGCGGTCGATCAGGCGGCTGGCCAGAACGGCGGGCAGAGAGGGGCGGCCCTCCCGGCGCATGAAGGAGCCGGGGATACGGCCCACGGCGTACAGCTTCTCCTCAAAGTCCACAGACAGGGGGAAGAAATCCACGCCGTCGCGGGGACGGGGGGAGACGGTGACGGCCACCATCACAGTGGTGTCGCCATACTTGACCATGGCGGAGGCGCTGGCCAGCTCGGCCACCTTGCCCACCTCGATGGTCAGCGGACGGCCGCACAGGTCCATGGTCCAGGTCTTGAAGTTGGGGAACTGCTTGTGCTTGATCACGGTTGACATACGGATTCTCCTTTGTATTAGAATTTCCGGAGCTTCACAGCCAGCTTTTTAGCACTTGAATCCGGGGCCGAAGGGAGCAAGCGCCGGTCGGTCCTGCATTCAACTGCTAAAAAAGTGGGAAAGCTCCGGGGGTGCGGTTTGTTCCCATGAACGGGACATAGGGTGACGCGGAAGTCCCACGCCACCCTATGAAAAAAGAGCTTACTTGCGGATGCCCAGCTTGGCAATGATGGCGCGGTAGCGCTCGATGTCCTTCTTGGCCAGATAATCCAGCAGCTTGCGGCGCTTACCGATCATCTTGTACAGGCCGCGGCGGCTGTGGTTGTCGTGGATGTGCACACGCAGGTGATCGGTCAGCTCGGCAATGCGGGCGGACAGGATGGCGATCTGGACCTCGGGGGAGCCAGTATCGTTCTCGTGGGTGCGGTTGGCCTCGATCACGGCCGTCTTCTCGTCCTTACGGATCATGGGAAATTCCACCTTTCCTATTGTTTGCCCGATGCCCTGCGTAGCGGGCGGGTGAAGCCCTGGGAGCGACCCAGGCGTTCTCCCGGAACGAAGGGGATGGGCGGATGGCGCGATGCTTTACGCGCTGAGATACTATACCATAGTTTTTCCGCCCTGTAAAGAGAAAAACCGGATTTTCAGCGTGTTTTTCGGGATTTTATTTTTATGAAGCGATCTTCAAGCCTTCCCCTGGGGGAAGGTGCCCCCGCAGGGGGCGGATGAGGGGAACGCTTTCGAAAACCACACGGTTTCGACATAAGAACGGCAAGGCCCTTCGGCGTTCCCCTTGTATAATAAGCAAGACCACACAAAGTGAATAGTGATGTATACTAAAGGCAAGCACTGTGGACTGGCAATTCCCCATACAGCCGAAAGGACTGGTCGGATGAGGCTACGGCCACAGCAGTTTGAAGAACGGTTAATGAGTTGGTTAACGCTGGACGTTTTATTACTGGCAAGGTTACTGCTCAAGCTAGCTGTGGAGCCCAGTGCTAGAAAGAAAAGGAGACATCACCATGTTTTATGTCGGTCTGGACATCGCAGCGGAAAAGCACGACTGCTGTATTATGACGGAAGAACGCCGGGTACTAAAGCAGTTTGCGTTTCGCAATGACGCAGAAGGGTTTGAGTTCCTGAAAAAAACATTGAGCAAGCTTGCTTCTACAGAGGAAATAAAGATCGGGCTGGAGAATACCGGCGTGTACGGCAGCAATCTGGTCCAGTTTCTTAGGCGTAATGGATATAAAACCTACACGTTTAATCCTCTGCTCATCAATAAGAGCATTCAAGCAACCACTCTAAGAAAAACAAAAACAGATAAAGCGGACGCCAAATTCTTGGCGCAATACCTCACGTGGGACAATTCTCAGCCCGACCATGACGTATCTTACCATATTTCCGAGCTAAAGTCACTAAGCAGATTGCGTTTTTCTTTGGTGCAGCAGCGTTCCAAGTGCAAAACGCAGGCCAAGGGCGTGCTGGCACAGGTGTTTCCGGAGTTGACGCAGGTATTTTCCGATGTATTCGGAACCACTGCCAGGACGATTTTGTCCCTGTGTCCTTCCGCCCAACGCATGGCAGCATACCCTGTTCCACAACTGGCGGACCTGCTCCGGACGACATCCAGAGGACAGCTGGGTCTGGAGAAGGCAGAGCTGATTCACTCGCTGGCCGTACATTCGGTGGGCAACTCCTCCATTGCACTGGAATTGCAGCTTCAGATCTATCTGGAACAGATCACGCAGCTTTCTCTCCATATCCGCCGCTGTGAAGCCGCTCTGCGGACGATCCTGGCGCAGATGAACTCGCCCATCACTACCATTCCGGGCATTGGAACTGTCCTGGGTGCTACAATTTTGGGAGAGATCGGGGATATTTTCCGCTTTTCTTCTCCGGCCAAGCTGCTTTCCTTTGCCGGTCTGGAGCCGAGCATTACCTGCTCCGGAAAATCCGTCTCAGCCCCGGGAAGGATGGTTAAGCACGGCTCCCGCTATCTGCGCTGGGCCTTCGGCCAAGCCGCTCGCTGTATCATCCTCCGCGACCAAACCTTTGCCGCATACGCCAGCAAAAAGCGAGCCGAAGGAAAGCATTTCAATGTGGTCTGCTCGCACGTTGCGAAAAAACTCGTGCGCCTCGTCTTTGCTCTCTTGAAAAATCATTCATCGTTTATTCCTAATTATTCATCTCTTGCCGCTTGACTTTTCATAGTTGGTCTCATCCGCCCCCTGCGGGGGCACCTTCCCCCAGGGGAAGGCT
>URTG01000076.1 GCA_900550705.1 uncultured Eubacteriales bacterium
AATCTAGCCTCACCCACCGCAGAGCGGCAGCGGGCGGGGAACGTAAGCACAACCACAAGTCTGCACCCGCGCCGGTCAGGATTCCACCGGGCTTTCCTTCGAAATGGCTCCCCCGGGTCCGGGCCCGCAGGCCCGGCGAACTTTGGTTACTTTCCTTCGCGGGAAAGTAACCCGCCCGCAGGCGAAACACCCCCCGTCCCCTCGCCCGCAGGCGAAATCCCGATCCCCAAAACCGCGCTGTCCGCAAAAAAGGCAGCGCGGTTAAAATTTTCCCCGCCTGCCCACTTTCCACCCGCCGGGAAGTTTGGTATAATGAAATACTGCCGGACGGTCAAAAAAGTTGTTTTACTACTTTTTTGACAAGCTGACTGCAAACTGAAATCGTTTGGCTTAAAATGAAAATCAGGAGGTCCCTATGGATCGTTTTGATGTGTTATACAACGAGCTGCGCGCCCGCTGCCCGGCGCTGGAGCTGCGGCGGGAGGAGCCTATGTCCCGGCATACCTCCTTCCGAATCGGCGGGCCGGCGGCGCTGATGGCCCTGCCCAAGTCGCCGGAGGAGGCCCAGGCTGCGGTGAAGACCGCCCGGGCGCTGGGGGAGGAGCCCTTCTTTTTGGGCAACGGCTCCAATCTGCTGGTGGCGGACGAGGGCGTGGCCCGGTTTTTCCTCCAGCCCGCCGGGCGCTACGGCGCAGACCCGCTGAACCGGGTGTGGGAGGAGGACGGCAAGCTGGCCGTCGGCAGCGCCGTGTCTTTGGCCGTGGCGGCGGGGGTCGCCCAGAGCAAGGGGTTGGCGGGGCTGGAATTTGCCTCCGGCATCCCCGGCAGCGTGGGCGGCGCGGTGGTGATGAACGCCGGAGCCTACGGCGGCGAGATGGCCCAGGTGGTCACCGATGTTACCGTCCTGGACCGGGGGGGAGCGCTCCGCACCATCCCGGCGGCGGATTGCGGCTTTGGCTACCGGCAGAGCGTGTTTTCCTCCGGGGAGTATCTGGTCCTGTCCGCCCGCCTTGCCCTGGCGAAGGACAGTCCGGAGGCCATTCGGGCCAGGATGGATGATTTCGCGGCCCGGCGGAGGGAGAAGCAGCCCCTGGAATACCCCAGCGCCGGGTCCATGTTCAAGCGCCCGGCGGGGCATTTTGCCGCCGCCCTCATCGACCAGTGCGGCCTGAAGGGCTTTTCCGTGGGCGGCGCCCAGGTATCGGAGAAGCACGCGGGCTTTGTGGTCAACCGGGGGGGCGCCACCTGCGCCGACGTGCTGGCCCTGGTGGACCAGGTCAAGGCCCGGGTCCGGACCCAGACCGGCGTGGAGCTGGAGATGGAAGTCCGGGTGCTGCGATAAGCCAAACGGCGGATTTCTATGCCGCCGTAGGGGCCGATGTCCTCATCGGCCCGCGACAACCGGTGCACCAACGGCGGGCGGCCGAAGGCCGCCCCTACGAGAGACCACGGGGCTGGGTACCTACGGAACGAACGATAAACACCCGCGCCCCGCAGGGGGCGAGAAACATCCAAACGAAAGAAAACCGAGGTGTCAACCATGGAATTTGTAATTATTTCCGGGATGTCCGGGGCGGGAAAGAGCAAGGCGGCCTCGTTTATGGAGGACATGGACTTTTTCTGCGTGGACAATCTGCCCGCTCCGCTGATTCCCAAGTTTGCCGAGCTGGGCATGGCCGGGTCCGGGGAGTATGACCGGGTGGTGCTGGTCACCGATGTCCGGGGCGGCACCCGGTTTGACAGTCTGTTCCGCGCCCTGGACGACCTTCAGGCCATGCACTGCGCCTACCGTATTCTGTTCATGGACGCCTCGGACGAGACCATCATCCGCCGGTATAAGGAGACCCGCCGCAGCCACCCCCTGGCGGAGTCCTGCGACAGTCTGGAGCAGGCCATTCAGAAGGAGCGGGCCATGCTGGCCCCCCTGCGGGAGCGGGCGGAGTATATCATCGACACCTCCAACCTGCCCACCGCCAAGCTGAAGGGCGAGCTGCGCCGCCTGTTCGCCAAGACGGGCACCCAGGAGGGGCAGATGGACGTGCGGGTGTTCTCCTTCGGCTTTAAGCACGGGGTGCCCATGGAGGCCGACCTGGTGTTTGACGTGCGCTTTCTGCCCAACCCCTATTATGTGGCGGAGCTGCGGCGGCTCACCGGGCTGGACGACGGGGTGCGGGACTATGTGTTCTCCAGCCCGGTGACCCACGAATTTCTCCAGCGGCTCAGCGACTTTGTGGGCTGGCTGCTGCCCAAGTATGAGGAGGAGGGCAAGACCTCCCTGGTCATTGCCGTGGGCTGCACCGGCGGACACCACCGCTCGGTGGCCATTGCCCACGCCCTGGCCCAGCACATCCGGGACCTGGGACGGCCGGTGGCCGAGAGCCACCGGGACCTGGGCCGGAACTGAGGAGGGCGCGCTATGGCAGAGCAGCGGCCCAATCTGCCCCAGTGGGAGCGTGGCCCGAAAATCGTCGCCGTGGGCGGCGGCACGGGCCTTTCTACCATGCTCCGGGGCTTGAAGCGGTACACGAAACATCTCACCGCCGTGGTCACCGTGGCGGACGACGGGGGCGGCTCCGGAATGCTCCGGCGGGACATGGGGATGCTCCCCCCGGGGGACATCCGGCACTGCATGGAGGCCCTGGCCAACACCGAGCCGGTGATGCAGCAGCTGCTGACCTATCGGTTTACCGAGGGGTCCCTGTCCGGCCAGTCCTTCGGCAACCTGATTTTAGCCGCCCTGAACGGCATCACCGGCTCCTTTGAGGAGGCGGTGCGCCAGATGAGCAAGGTGCTGGCCATCACCGGCCAAATTATCCCCGTCACCGGGGCGGACGTGCAGCTGGAGGCCACCTTTGAAAACGGCACCGCCGTGGTGGGGGAGTCGAAAATTTACCAGTTCAAAAAGGAGCAGGACTGCCGCATTCAGCGGGTGAGCCTGATTCCGGAGCGGCCCGCCCCCCTGCCGGCGGCCATCGAGGCCATTGAGGGGGCGGATCTGATTTTACTGGGGCCGGGGAGCCTGTACACCAGCATCATCCCCAATCTGCTGGTGGACGGGGTGGCCCACGCCATCGCCCAGTCCGACGCCCCCAAGGTCTATGTCTGCAACATTATGACCCAGGAGGGGGAGACCGAGGGCTACACCGCCGCCGACCATCTGGAGGCCCTGCTGGCCCACGGGGAGCCGGGGCTGGTGGACCTGTGTCTGGCCAACTCCACCCCCGTCCGCCCCGGCCTGGTGGAGCGCTACCGGGCGGAGGACGCCGCCCCGCTGGTGGTGGACCGGGCGCGCATTGCCGCCCTGGGGCTGGAGCTGGAGGAGCGGCCCCTGGCCTCCGCCGGGGGGGACTACGCCCGCCACGACCCGGATCAGCTGGCGGAGGCCATTTTAGAGATCTATCGCCGCCGCGCTATGCGGATCTTCCACGGGGCGCGCCGATATATTCTGGAGGAATGACGACAAGGGAGGGACCTACTATGTCCTTTGCGGGAGAGGTCAAGGCAGAGCTGTGCCGCGCCCCCCTGAGCCGCCGCTGCTGCGCCCAGGCGGAGCTGTACGGCGTATTGCTCTATTGCAACACCTATTCCAGCGGAGAGGTCCGCATTATCACCGAGCACGAGGACTTTGCCCAGCGGCTGCCGCTGCTGCTGAAAAAGGCCCTCCGCCTGACCTTTGACCGCCTGCCTGACGGGACGGGGAAGCACATTTTTGTGCTCAGCGACCCGGAGAAGGTGGCCCAGGTGCAGCGGGCCTACGGCGACGACGCCGGGGGGCTGGCGCTGCACATCAACTTTGCCGCGCTGGAGGAGAGCTGCTGCCGGATCGCCTTCCTCCGGGGGGCCTTTCTGGCCGGCGGGTCGGTGACGGCGCCCCAGAAGGGCTACCATCTGGAGCTGGTCACCTCCCACCAGAGCGTGGGGCGGGAGATGCTGGCCCTGATGCGGGAGCTGGACCTGGAGCCAAAGGCCGCCCAGCGGAAGGGCAACGCCGTGCTCTACTTCAAGCAGAGCAACCGGATCGAGGACTTTCTCACCTCCATCGGGGCCCCGGTGGCGGCTATGGAGATCATGAACACCAAGCTGGAAAAGGACCTGCGGGGCAGCGTAAACCGCCGGGTGAACTGCGATGCCGCCAACCTGGACAAGGCGGTGGAGGCCGCGATGGCCCAGCTGGAGGCCATCCGGGTGCTGGACGAGGCCGGCCTGCTGACCGGTCTGCCGGAGAAGCTGCAGGAGACCGCCCGTCTGCGCCGGGCCCACCCGGAGGACACCTTAGCCCAGCAGGCGGAGCGCTATGACCCGCCCATCACCAAATCAGCCCTGAACCACCGCCTCCGCAAGCTGGTGGAGCTGGCGCGGAGGCAGCAGGAGGAGGGGGGGACCACCCCGCCGTAGCCGGTGGAGCCGCCCCGGAAAAGGAGTACGCTATGGCCTTTGTTCACTTACATCTGCATACGGAGTTCTCCCTGCTGGACGGGGCCTGCCGGATCAAAAAGCTGGTGGAGCGGGTCAAGGAGCTGGGACAGACCGCCGTGGCCATCACGGACCACGGGGTCATGTACGGCGTGATCGACTTCTACCGGGCCTGTAAGGCGGAGGGGATCAAGCCCATCATCGGCTGCGAGGTCTATGTGGCCCCCCGGGGCCGCACCCGGCTCCAGAAGGTCCACGAGTTCGACGCCGAGTCCCGCCATCTGGTGCTGCTGTGCCGGAACGAGGAGGGCTACCGGAACCTGTCCTATATGGTCTCCCAGGCGTTTTTAGAGGGCTTTTACATCAAGCCCCGCATTGACATGGACCTGCTGCGGGCGCACAGCGGCGGGCTGATCGCCTGCTCCGCCTGTCTGGCGGGGGAGCTGCCCCGGCTGCTGCGGAGCGGGGACTACGACCAGGCCAAGGCGCTGGCCCTGGAGATGCGGGAGCTGTTCGGCCCCGACGGGTACTATCTGGAGCTTCAGGACCACGGCATCCCCGCCCAGAAGCAGGTGAACGAGGGCCTGCTCCGCCTTCACGACGAGACGGGCATCCCCCTCATCGCCACCAACGACGCCCACTATCTCCGCCGGGAGGACGCCGAAACCCAGGACATCCTCATGTGCATCCAGATGGGCAAGACGGTGGATGACCCCAACCGGATGCGCTTTGAGACCCAGGAGTTCTACGTCAAGTCGGAGGAGGAGATGGCCGCCCTGTTCCCCGGCCACCCGGAGGCCCTGGAGAACACCGCAAAGATCGCCGACCTGTGCAATCTGGACTTTGAGTTCGGCAAGTATCACCTGCCCCACTTTCAGCTGCCCGAGGGCTGGACGGACGGGGAGAGCTACTTCCGCCACCTGTGTCTGGAGGGCTTTGCCCGCCGGTATCCGGAGAAGCCGCCGGAGTATTTGAAGCAGCTGAACTATGAGATGGCGATGATCCGGAAGATGGGCTTTGTGGACTACTTCCTCATCGTGTCTGATTTTATCGCCTTTGCCAAGGGAAACGGTATTCCCGTGGGACCGGGGCGCGGCTCGGCGGCGGGGTCTATGGTGTCCTACTGTCTGGACATCACCGACCTGGACCCCATGAAGTACAGCCTGTATTTCGAGCGCTTTCTCAACCCGGAGCGGGTGTCTATGCCCGATATTGACATCGACTTCTGCATCCGCCGCCGCCAGGAGGTCATCGACTACGTCAACCGGAAGTACGGCCACGACCATGTGGCCCAGATCATCACCTTCGGCACCATGGCGGCCCGGGGGTCCGTCCGGGATGTGGGCCGGGTGCTGAACTTCCCCTATGCAGAGGTGGATGCCCTGGCCAAGCTCATCCCCGGCGGGCCGGGGAATCTGCACATCACGCTGGAGGACGCCCTGAAGCTGTCCAAGCAGCTGAAGGAGGCCTACGACGGCGACCCCCGGGTCAAAAAGCTCATCGACACCGCTATGGCTATCGAGGGAATGCCCCGGAATTCCTCTACCCACGCCGCCGGTGTGGTCATCACCAGCCGTCCGGTGTGCGACTATGTGCCCCTGGCCACCAACGACGGCCTGCCGGTGACCCAGTATATCATGACCACCCTGGAGGAGCTGGGTCTGCTGAAAATGGACTTTCTGGGGCTGCGGAACCTGACCATTCTGGACGACGCGGTGAAGATGGTCCAGGGGAAGGAGCCGGGCTTCCGGCTGAAGGACATCCCGGAGAACGACCCCAAGGTGATGCAGATGCTGTCCGAGGGGCAGACCGCCGGCGTGTTCCAGATGGAATCCACCGGCATGACCGGCGTATGCACCCGTCTGCGCCCCCAGAATATCGAGGACCTGACGGCCATCATCGCCCTCTACCGCCCGGGCCCCATGGACTCCATCCCCCGGTTTATCGCCTGCAAGCACAACCCGGAGAAGATCACCTATAAGCACCCCAGCCTCCAGCCCATTCTGGCCAACACCTACGGGTGCATCGTCTACCAGGAGCAGGTCATTCAGATCTTCCAGCAGCTGGCGGGCTACTCCCTGGGCCAGGCCGACATGGTCCGCCGGGCCATGTCCAAGAAGAAGCGAAAGGACATCCAGCGGGAGCGGGAGGCCTTTCTCCACGGCGACCCCCAGCGGAGCATCGCCGGCTGCGCCGCCAACGGCATCCCCGAGGGGGTGGCGGAGAGCATTTACGACGAGATTACCGACTTTGCCAACTACGCCTTCAACAAGGCCCACGCCGTGTGCTACGCGATGGTGGCCTATGAGACCGCCTGGTTCAAGTGCTACCACCCCAAGGAGTATATGGCCGCCCTGCTGACCTCCGTGCTGGATTCCACGGAAAAGGTGGCGGAGTACATCGCCGAGTGCCGCAGCATGGGCATTCAGCTGCTGCCCCCCGACGTGAACGAGTCTGACGCGGACTTCACCGTGGTGGGGGAGGGCATCCGCTTCGGCCTGGTGGCCCTGAAGGGCGTGGGCCGGGCCTTTATCACCCGCCTGCTGGAGGAGCGGGGCCAGGGCGGCCGGTTCACCGACTTTATGGACTTTTGCAGCCGGATGTATGAGCAGGACCTGAACCGCCGGGTGGTGGAAAGTCTCATCAAGAGCGGCGCCTTCGACCGCATGGGCTACCGCCGCTCTCAGCTGATGCAGGTCTACGGCCAGGTGCTGGACGGCATCGCCGCCAGCCGGAAGCGGAATGTGGAGGGCCAGATGGACCTGTTCGGCATGGGCTCCGGCGAGGCGGAGCGGGAGGGGGACGCGCCCCTGCCCGCCCTCCATCTCCCCGACCTGCCGGAGTACAGCCCCCAGGAGCGGATGAGCATGGAGAAGGAGACCACCGGTCTCTATCTCTCCGGCCACCCCATGGACCAGTATCGGGAGATCGCCCGGCGGAACGGGGCGGTGACCATCGGCTCCATTCTGGCGGAGTTCAGCGGCGAGGATGGCCCCCAGAGCCTTCGGGACGGACAGCGGGTCCGCATTGCCGGGGTGATCTCCGCCTACCGCACCCGGACCACCAAGAACAATACCCTCATGGCCTACGTCACCCTGGAGGACGACACCGGGGCGATGGAGCTGCTGTGCTTCTCCCGCGTGCTGGGGGAGAGCGGCAGCTACATCAAGGAGAACGCCCCCATTCTGGCGGAGGGCAAGATCTCCGTCCGGGATGAGAAGGAGCCGCAGCTCATGGTGGACTCCATCCACCCCCTGGGGGGCGAGGCGCTGCCCGATGCGCCCAAGGGGGAGCAGCGGCTCTATCTCCGTCTGCCCAGCCGGGAGGACCCCCGCCTGCGGAAGATCCGGCTGGCCCTGACCTTCTTCCCCGGGGAGTCTCAGGTGGTGCTGTACTTTGCGGACTGCAAGCGCCGGGTGGGCACCCGCTGCCAGCTCCATCCCTCCCTCATCCGGGACATGAAGGAGCGCCTGGGCGAGGAAAACGTGGTGCTGAAATAAGGCCCCCGCGGGGGACAGGCTTTCCCGGAACGAATCCCCTATTTGATAGCGAAAAATCAAAAAAGTTCCCGCCCCCCGCAGGGGGGCGGGAACTGAACCAATAAATGTTAAATTTCTATGACACCCGTTGACAACCGCCCGAAAATAAAATACAATAGCTACGATGATCCGGTAGGCAAGGCTACCGCAGGGATATGGGTCGCTGCCGCAAAAGAATGGAGACATTCTTCGTTGGTTTGAACAGGTCCTGTCGAAGAACAAGGCAGAATCTAACGCGACTTCACCGCCCCGCGATGCTGAAGCTTGAACGGTGGCATTGTAATCGCGGGCATAGAAGATCATTCAGCACGCGGGCCGCCGTTGGC
>URTG01000077.1 GCA_900550705.1 uncultured Eubacteriales bacterium
GCTGCCATGCCAGGCGCGCTTCTAAACAAGGGATGAGCCAAGCCTACACTGACCACCGCAGAGCGGCAGCGGGCGGGGAACGTAAGCACAACCACAAGTCTGCACCCGCGCCGGTCAAATCTCCACCCAGATTCCCCTCCGGATGGCTCCCCCCGGGTCCGGGGCCGCAGCCCCGGCGAACTTTGGTTACTTTCCTTCGCGGGAAAGTAACCCGCCCGCAGGCGGAACTCCCACCGTCCCGCCCGCAGGCGAAAAAATTCCAAATTACCGCGCAGTCTCTCTCCGGAACTTCTCCAGATAGGCGTTCTGGAGCAGCTGCAGCCGCTCCGAATCCTTGCCGCCCACGGGAATTCCGTCGATGGACTCCACCCGCATACACAGGGCGCTGCTGCTGGTGACGATGGCCTCGTCGGCGTTCATCAGCTCCACCAGGGAGAAGGGCTCCTCCCGCACGGGGATGCCGTGGTCCCGGGCCAGCTGGAGCAGATGCTTGCGGGTGATGCCGGGCAGGATCAGCTCGTCGGTGGGGGCGGTGCGGAGGACACCGTCCTTCAAAATCGAGATGTTGCTGTGGGCGCACTCGGTGACCCGGCTGCCCCGGTGGAGCACGGCCTCGTCACAGCCCCGCTCCACGGCCCGCTGGTTGGCCAGCACGCTGGGGATCAGATTCAGCGTTTTGATGTTGCACAGGTTGAAACGGTGGTCCTCCAGCGAGATGAGCTTGTAGGGCCGGTCCATGGGCTTCATGGTGTGGGGCTTGACATAGATCAGCAGCGAGGGCGTTACCTCCGGCCCGGGGAAGGGGTGATTCCGCATACACACCCCCCGGGAGATCTGCCAGTAGAGGAACTGGACGGGGTGCTCCTCCGAGGCGTCAATGACCTTTTGCAGCTCGGCGGCCACCGCCTCCCGGGGCATGGTGAAGGGGATCTCCAGCAGCCGCAGGCTGTTGTACATCCGGTCCAGATGGTCGTCCAGGGCGAAGGGGATTCGGTTGGCCACACAGGTGGCCTCGTAAATACCGTCGCCAAAGTAGAGCGCGCGGTCGCCCATGGGGACCTTCATGTCCTCCAGCGGGCCAATCTCGCCATTATAATAACCGACGTTTTTCCACATAATGATGCACTCCTTATTGATGCTTTTGTGAGAGAGTAGACCGCCGACGAGCGAGGGTGAGAACGACCCATGCGCTCAGACTGCCTACCACGGCACCGACCAGAACGTCACAGGGATAGTGAACGCCCACATACAGTCGGGATAACCCCATGCAGACCGCCAGAATGACCGCGCACACGCGGGCCCAGCGCTGCGGGAGGGTGCAGGCCCAGACCACACCGGCGGCAAAGGCGGCACAGGTGTGTCCGGAGGGGAACGAGTTGGGGTCCAGTTCCTGGACCAGGGGGATGAGAGGCAGGGACAGCCAGGGCCGTGGCCGGGCCACCAGGTGCTTGAGTACCACGTTGGTGCACAGAAAGCCCAGGGCCAGGGCGCACAGCGCCAGCAGACCGGACCGCCGGGTGGCGGGGTGCAGCAGCATCAGCGCCGCCAGACCGAGAAACAGCAGTCCGGCGTTGCCCAGCTGGGTGAACCAGGCCACGATGGGGTCCAGCCAGGCGACGTGCAGGGCTTGGATGGCCAGCAGCAGCCGACCGTCCAGCAGTTGCAGGGATTCGAACATTACGCTTCCTTTCCTAGTGCTTCTATGGGTTGCAAACGGGACGAATTCTGCGGAGAAATGGAAAAATCGCCCGCTTGACGGGGGGTCATACCTCCTATATAATAGAAAAAAAGACGAGATAAGTCAATGCCGTTCTTTGAATTTTTTTGTGTTTCCTGTGCTTTCTGAGCGGCGAAGCGAGTGCGGGGGAAGGGGGGTGAGACAATGAAACAGATTCTCTGTCTGGCCGACGAGCCGTGGAGCAGCGTGCCCGGGCGGACCCAGCAGCTGGTCAGCCGACTGCGGGATACCCAGGTGCTGTATTTCGAGCCCGCAGGCGGGCGGAGGGACCGGCGGCTGCCGGGCAAGGGCCGCCGGGTGCGCCCCAACGTGACGGTGTACACCCTGCCGCCCCGGCTGCTGGAGGCGCCGGAGCAGTTCAAAACCCTGTTTCGGGCGGGCCAGCGGCGGACGGCGGCCTACCTCACCGCCCGGGCGGAGAAGCACCGCTTCCGGGAGCCGCTGCTGTGGACCACCCGGCCGGAGCAGGTCCATTTGCTGGACTTTCTGTCCTACGGCGGCCTGGTGTATGACTGCGGCCGGGTGTTTGACGACCTGCCGCCCCAGTGGGAGGGCAGCCTGGCCCAGGCGGCGGATGTGGTCTTTGCCGCCAGCCCCCATCTGGTGCGGCGGCTGGCCCCGTGCAGCGGGAACATCGCCCTGCTGCCCAACGGGGTGAACTACCCCCTGTTTTCCGCCGACGTGGAGCGGCGGGACCCCCTGCCCCAGGTGCGGGGGCCGGTGCTGGGCTGGGCGGGCACCGTCCGGGACGGCCTGGACCTGGACCCCCTGCTGTACGCCGCCCGGAGCCGCCCGGACTGGAGCTTCCTCCTTCTGGGCCGGGTGGAGGAGGGCCGCCTGCCCCGGGCCATCTGGCGGCAGAGCAATATTCTGTGCCACGGTGCCTGCCCCGTGGACGAGGTGCCCGACTGGCTCTACCGCTGCGACGTGCTGCTGGAGCTGCTGCGGGAGGACCGGCCCTATGACGGTGTGGTGTCCCCCCGGCTGTATGAGTATCTGTCCACGGGAAAGCCTGTGGTGTCTATGCTCTGGCCCGACCAGGTGGAGCCGTTCCCCGACGTGGTCTACGCCGCCCACGACGAGCCGGAGTTTCTGACCATGTGCCAGCACGCCCTGGAGGAGGCCGAGGGATTTGTCACCCAGCGGCGGATGGACTATGGGGCGGCCGCCGCCTGGCCCCTTCGCGCGGGAGAGGTGGCCCGAATTCTGAGCACGGCGGGCCTGCTGTGAGCGGGCACCGAGGGGAAATTCCGGGGAAACAGGGTCAGGTTCAGCTTGTCAAAAAAGTGGTTTTCCCTCTTTTTTGACCCGCAGGTCATTGTATAAGCCGACGAAAATGCGACAGACCCTTGCAAAACCTGCCGGTTTCCGATACAATGAAATCCTGAAACCGAGGTCGGACAAACCAAGAGGGGGCAGCGGCTATGGCAATGGGTTGGCATCATGTCTTCTGTTGTCGGCGGATTATCCGCCGCCGCTTCCATATGCCCAAATCCTTTTGAAGGGAATACGGACAGGCTATCTGCGCGCGCAGATAGCCTGACTTTTTATTTCCGGTTCCGTCCGGCCCCAGCAATTCCGCAGTTCCCACGCTCCGCCCGGGGCGGAGCAGCTTAGCTTTGGATGGAGGAGAATAACATGAAGAAAGTCGCCGTGATTATGGGTTCTGACAGCGATTGGCCGGTGGTCAAGGCCGCCTGCGCGCAGCTGGACGAGTACGGCGTGCCCTATGAGGCCCACATTCTCAGTGCCCACCGCACCCCCGCCGCTGCGGCGGAGTTTGCCCGGAGCGCCCGGGAGAAGGGCTTCGGCGTTCTGATTTGCGCCGCCGGCATGGCCGCCCATCTGGCGGGGGCCTTTGCGGGCAATTCCACCCTGCCGGTCATCGGCATCCCCATGAAGGGCGGGACCATGGACGGGCTGGACGCCCTGCTGGCCACCGTGCAGATGCCCAGCGGCATCCCCGTGGCCACCGTGGCGCTGAACGGCGCCAAGAACGCCGCCGTGCTGGCCGTTCAGATCCTGGCCGTGTCCGACGATGCCCTGGCCGCCAAGCTGGACGCCGCCCGGGAGAAGATGGCCGCCCAGATCGCCGAGAAGGAGGCCAAGCTCCAGGCGGAGCTGGCCCGCTGAGCCTGCGATTTCCCGTCCCCCCGGTTCGCGGGGCGGACAACCACGATACAAAAGCCAATTCAGAAAGGGAGTTTTTGCAATGAAGAAAGTCGAGCAGCTGTACGAGGGCAAGGCCAAGAAGGTCTATTCCACCGAGGACCCCAACGTGGTCATTGTCTCCTATAAGGACGACGCCACCGCCTTCGACGGCCTGAAGAAGGGCACCATCACCGGCAAGGGCGCCATCAACAACCAGATGACCAACTTCCTCATGCAGCAGCTGGAGAAGGAGGGCGTGCCCACCCACTTTGTGGAGGAGCTCAGCGAGCGGGAGACCGCGGTGAAGAAGGTCTCCATCGTGCCCCTGGAGGTCATTGTGCGGAACATCTCCGCCGGCCACTTCGCCAGCAACTACGGCGTGAAGGAGGGCATTGTCTTCGCCGAGCCCACCATCGAGTTCTCCTATAAGAACGACGACCTGCACGACCCCCTCATCAACAGCTACCACGCCGTAGCCCTGAAGCTGGCCACCTGGGACGAGATCGCCCTGATCAAGAAGTACGCCTTCCAGGTCAACGACTTCCTGAAGAAGACCCTGCTGGAGTGCGGCGTCACCCTGGTGGACTTTAAGCTGGAGTTCGGAAAGACCGCCGACGGCACCATCGTCCTGGCCGACGAGATCTCCCCCGACACCTGCCGCTTCTGGGATGCCAAGACCGGCGAGAAGCTGGACAAGGACCGCTTCCGCCGGGACCTGGGCAACGTGGAGGGCGCGTATCAGGAGATGGCCCGCCGCCTGATGGGCAAGTAAGCAAGGAAAACCGGAACCGGCGGCGCGGCAGTCCGCGCCGCCGCAGCCCATCAGCGGGGCGGACGGTCGGTCCGCCGATACACGAGAGGAGGAACTTCATGGGAGGCTTTTTTGGCGCTGTCTCCAAGCGAGACGTGACGCTTGATATTTTCTTCGGGGTGGACTACCATTCCCACCTGGGCACCCGCCGGGGCGGTATGCTCATGTTCGATAGGAAGGACGGCTTTCAGCGGCAGATCCATAACATCGAAAACACCCCGTTCCGCACCAAGTTCGAGCGGGACCTGTCTGATTTTCACGGGTGCAGCGGCATCGGCTGCATCAGCGACACCGACCCCCAGCCCCTGCTGGTGCGGTCTCACCTGGGGCTGTATGCCATCTCCACGGTGGGCATCATCAACAATGCGGATGAGCTGATCCAGACCTATTTTTCGGACCACGGCCACCAGTTCATGGCTATGAGCTCCGGCCGGGTGAATGCCACCGAGCTGGCCGCCGCCCTCATCAACCAGAAGGACGATCTGGTCTCCGGCATTCTGCACGCCCAGGAGGCCATCCGGGGCTCCCTGACCCTGCTCATCCTGACGGACAAGGGCGAGATCATCGCCGCCCGGGACCGGCTGGGCCGTCTGCCCGTGCTGCTGGGAAAGAATGAGGAGGGCTGCTGCGTGTCCTTCGAGTCCTTTGCCTACCACAAGCTGGGCTACCAGAACGAGCACGAGCTTGGCCCCCGGGAGATCGTCCGGGTCACCGCCGACGGATGGGAGACCCTGTCCCCTCCGGGCGAGGAGATGAAGATCTGCGCCTTCCTCTGGTCCTATTACGGGTACCCCAACTCCAATTACGAGGGGGTCAACGTGGAGGTCATGCGCTACCGCAACGGCGAGCGCATGGCCAAGGACGACAAGGAGCGGGGGGTGGCCCAGGACCTGGACTATGTAGCCGGTGTGCCCGACTCCGGTCTGCCCCACGCCATCGGCTATGCCAACGCCAGCCACGTCCCCTTCGCCCGCCCCTTTGTGAAGTATACCCCCACATGGCCCCGTTCCTTCATGCCCACCAACCAGAACGTCCGCAATCAGGTGGCCAAGATGAAGCAGATCCCCGTGCCTGAGCTGATCCAGGGCAAGAAGCTGCTGTTCGTGGACGACTCCATCGTCCGGGGCACCCAGCTGCGGGAGACGGTGGAATTCCTGTATGAGAGCGGCGCGAAGGAGGTCCACATGCGCTCCGCCTGCCCGCCCATCATGTATGGCTGCAAGTATCTGAACTTCTCCAGCAGCAACTCTGAGATGGAGCTGCTGGCCCGCCGCACCGTGCAGGAGCTGGAGGGGGACGAGGGCCAGAAGCACCTGGACGAGTACGCCGATGCCCGCACCCAGCGGGGCCAGTGTATGCTGAAGACCATCTGCGAAAAATTCGGCTTCGACTCCCTGGGCTTCCAGTCGCTGGACGGCCTGCTGGACTCCATCGGCATCGACCGGGATAAGGTCTGCACCTACTGCTGGAGCGGCAAGGAATAAATGCCTCCGGCCATATCAACCATTTACTATCAATCCGATCTGGAGGTTTCAACATGAAGAACTCCCATTCTGAGTCCTACGCCGCCGCCGGCGTAGACGTCACCGCCGGCTACGCATCGGTGGAGCGGATCAAGCCCATGGTGGAGTCCACCTACATCCCCGGCGTCATGGGGACGCTGGGCGGCTTCGGCGGTATGTTCGCCCCCGACGTGGCGGGCATGAAGAAGCCCGTGCTGGTCTCCGGCACCGACGGCGTGGGCACCAAGCTGCGCCTGGCCCAGCTGATGGACAAGCACGACACCATCGGCATCGACTGCGTGGCCATGTGCGTCAACGACATTATCTGCGGCGGAGCGGCCCCCCTGTTTTTCCTGGACTACATCGCCTGCGGCAAGAACGACCCCGCCCGCATTGCCGAGATCGTCACCGGCATCACCGAGGGCTGCCGCCAGTCTGAGTGCGCCCTGGTGGGCGGCGAGACGGCGGAGCACCCCGGCCTGATGCCCGACGAGGACTACGACGTGGCCGGCTTCTCCGTGGGCATCGTGGACGAGGAGAAGATCATCGACGGCAAGCGCCTGGCCCAGGACGACGTGCTGGTGGGCCTGGCCTCTACCGGCGTACACTCCAACGGCTTCTCCCTGGTCCGCAAGGTCTTCGACGTGGAGCACGCCGACCTGAAGACCCCCGTGGACGCCCTGGGCGGCAAGAGCCTGGGCGAGACCCTGCTCACCCCCACCCGCATCTATGTCAAGGCCATCAAGGCCCTGCTGAAGGCCGGGGTGGACATCCACGCCGTCAGCCATATCACCGGCGGCGGCTTCTATGAGAACGTGCCCCGCATGATGACCCAGGGTCTCACCGCCCGGATCGAGCTGGACTCCTTCCCCAAGCTGCCCATCTTCCAGCTGATCCAGGAGAAGGGCGGCATTCCCCAGCGGGATATGTACAACACCTTCAACATGGGCATCGGCATGATCCTGGCCGTCCCCGCCGACCAGGCCGCCCAGGCCCTGGAGCTGCTGAAGGCCGCCGGCGAGGCCGCTTATTTGATCGGCTCCGTGGTCGCCGGTGACGCCGGCGTGGAGCTGGTGTGATGAAGCGCATCGCCGTTCTGGTCTCCGGCGGCGGGACCAACCTCCAGGCCCTCATCGACGCCCAGGGGAGAGGGGAGATCGTCAACGGGGCCATCGCCGCTGTGATCTCCTCCAGCCCCCGGGCCTTCGCCCTGGAGCGGGCCGCCAAGGCGGGCATTCCCGGCTATGTGGTGGACCGGAGCCAATACGACACCAACCGGGCCATGACCTGCGCCCTGGTGGAGCAGCTCCGGGCGCTGCATATCGATCTGGTGGTGCTGGCGGGCTTTATGACCATCCTCACGGAGGAGCTGGTCCGGGCCTACCCCAACGCCATGCTGAACATCCATCCGGCCCTCATCCCCTCCTTCGCCGGACCGGGGTGCTACGGGCTCCACGTCCATGAACAGGCCCTGGCCTACGGCGTAAAGCTCTCCGGCGCCACCGTCCACTTCGTCAGTGAGACGTGCGACGGCGGCCCCATCGTCCTGCAAAAGGCGGTGGACGTCCTCCCCGACGACACGCCGGAGACCCTCCAGCGCCGGATCATGGAGCAGTGCGAGTGGAAGCTCCTGCCCCAGGCCGTGTCCCTGTTCTGCCAGGACCGCCTGCGGGTGGAGGGCCGCACGGTCCGTATCCTGGACTGACCCACAATCCAACCAAGCGGTGTAACTGACGGAAGTGGAAAAACCACAGGGAGCATCGCCTCTGCAAGCCGACCGTCTGGGCGCACCGCAACCCCGAAAGGGGTCGGTGCGCCCTTTTTGCGCGGATAAAAGCCTTCCCATGGG
>URTG01000078.1 GCA_900550705.1 uncultured Eubacteriales bacterium
GCCGCAGCCCCTTCTTTGTCGTTTTAAGGGGCGGGGTTCTTAGGGGAGGGGGAAATCGAAATCCCCCCACACCCGCACCCTCGTACAAACCGCACCCGCCCAAGGGCCAGATAACTCCTAACTCCTAACTCCTAACTCCTAACTCCTACCTCCTAACTCATCCCTCCTCACTCAAAACTCCCTGAAACACTTCCACCGCCGGTCCGCTCATCCAGAGGTGTTCTCCCCGCTGCTCCACCTCCAGCACCCCGCCGGGGAGGCGGACGCGGGCGTGATTGCCGCAGCGGCCCAGGCGGCGGGCGGCGGCGAAGGCGGCGCAGGCACCGGTGCCGCAGGCCAGGGTGATGCCGCTGCCCCGCTCCCAGACGCGGACGGTGAGGTCCTCCCCCGCCCCGGCGGCAAATTCGATGTTGGACCGCTCCGGCAGGGCCGGGTGGCGTTCCAGCAGGGGGCCGTACTGCTCCAGCCGGATGGCCTCCGGGTCATCACAGAAAATCACCCCGTGGGGGTTGCCCACATTCACCGGGCGGACCTGGAAGGTCTGGCCGCCGCAGGACGCCTCCACCGAGGGGCGCAGCGCCGCCGCCCCCATATCCACCGCCACCCGGCGGACGGTGCTGCCCCGGACCTCCAGCTCCAGCTGGCGGGGGCCAGCGTCGGTGTCGATGGTCAGGCATTGCTTTCGGGTCAGGCCGTGGTCGTAGACGTATTTTCCCACGCAGCGGATGCCGTTGCCGCACATGGCGCCCCGGGAGCCGTCGGCGTTGTACATCTCCATGGAAAAGTCTCCCCCCCGGCCGGGGGTGATGCAGATCAGCCCGTCCGCCCCCACGCCGAAGTGCCGCCGGGACAGGCGCACCGCCCACCGCTCCGGGTGCTCCAGCGGCCGCTCCAGGCAGTCCACATAGATGTAATCGTTCCCCAGCCCCTCCATTTTCGTAAAACGCACCGCGCACCTCTTTCCGCCGCAAAAATGCTCCCGCTTCCCTGTCGGTCTCCCCTCCCCCCAGGGGACGGGGCGCACAAAAGGGAAAAAACGGCGAGGACGCCTTCCGAAAGGAAAACGTCCTCGCTTGCTCGGAAGCGCACCGCCTTTGCGGCTGTGTTTGCTTCCACACTATGCTCCGGCGGACCGGGTTATGCCTGGGCATCGGTCAGCTCGGTAAGAATTTTTCGGGCGGTGTCGCCCATGTGGCCCCCCTCGTCCATGCTGCGCTTCTGAATACGGCGGTGGGCCTCCTCCTCGGTGAGACCCCGGCGGTCCATCAGCAGCCGCTTGGCCCGGTCAACCACCTCCTGGTCCCCCCGATTCCTTCGGACGCGGAGCACCCGCTCCATGCGGCGGCCGAATTGGAGCAGCAGGCGCACGGTGGTCACCGCCTCCTCCCGGCGGATGGGGGTGGGCAGGCGGAAAATGTCCCGGCTGCCGCACAGGTCCAGGGTGTGCTGGGGTCCCACCAGCAGCAGGGCGCAGGTGGGCGGCAGGTCGTCGCACAGCCACTCTGCCGGGCCGTCGGACAGATGGGGCGAGGCCACCACGCAATAGGCCCCCTGCTTGTCCATCCACCGCCGGACCTGGTCGCCGGACTGGCACAGGATACAGCGGGCGGTGCCGGTGCTCTCCAGCAGCTCGCCCAGCTTCTGCCCCATGGCGGTATTTTCAAAGGCTACGATTACCGTTTCCAAGCGCACTCACTCCCAACCGGGGAAAATTGACAGTCAACTCCGCGTCCATCCAATCTCAATAGGTCACCAGATACTTTTCCAGCTCCCAGCTCGACACCCGGGTCTGGTACTCGTTCCACTCCTTCTTCTTCCCCTCCAGATAGTGCCGGGCCACATGGTCCCCCAGCACGTCCATCACCAGGACGTCCTGCTCCATGGCCCGCAGGGCATCCTCCAGGGTCTCGGGCAGGGCGCCGATGTGGTTGGCCTCCCGGGTCTGGGCATCCATGGCGTAAATATTCTCCGTGATTTCCGGCGGGGGTGTCAGTCCCCGGGCGATGCCGTCCAGACCGGCGGCCAGACAGGCGGCCACGGCCAGATAGGGGTTGCAGGACGGGTCGGGACTGCGTAGCTCCAGGCGGGTGCTCTGCCCCCGGACGGCGGGAATCCGCACCAGGGCGGAGCGGTTGGAGGCGGACCAGGCCTTGTACCGGGGGGCCTCGTAGCCCGCGCTGAGGCGCTTGTAGGAGTTCACCAGAGGATTGGTCAGCGCCGTGAAGCCGTCCACGTGCTCCAGCAGACCGGCCAGGAAGTGATAGGCGGTCTGGGACAGCTGCTTGGCCCCGTTGGGGTCGTAAAACACGTTGGTCCCGTTTTTGAACAGGGACATATTGATGTGCATTCCCGAGCCGGCCACCCCGTAGATGGGCTTTGGCATAAAGGTTGCGTGGAGGCCGTTTTTCTGGGCCAGGGACTTTACCGCCAGCTTAAAGGTCATGATTTTGTCCGCGCCGTCCATGGCGTCGGTATAGCGGAAGTCGATCTCGTGCTGGCCCACGGCGCACTCGTGGTGGCTGGCCTCGATCTCGAAGCCCATCTCCTCCAGGCACATACAGATCTCCCGGCGGGTGGACTCCCCGTGGTCCAGGGGGCCCAGGTCGAAGTAGCCCGCCTCGTCCCGGGTCTGGGTGGTGGCGTGGCCCGACTCGTCGGTTTCAAACAGGAAAAATTCCAGCTCCGGCCCGATGTTGAACACGTCAAAGCCCATATCCTCCGCCCGGCGGAGCACCCGGCGCAGCACCCCCCGGGGGTCGCCCACAAAGGGGGTGCCGTCGTAATTATAGACATCGCAGATCAGCCGGGCCACCTTTCCCTGGGCGGGCCGCCAGGGAAAGACGGTAAAGCTGTTCAGGTCGGGATAGAGGCACTGGTCCGACTCGTTGATCCGGGTAAAGCCCTCGATGGACGAGCCGTCGAACATGATCTGGTGATTCACCGCCTTTTCGATCTGAGAGGCGGTGATGGCCACATTTTTCAGCTGACCGAAAATATCCACAAACTGCATCCGGATAAACTCGATTTCTTCCTCCCGGACGATGCGGATCACGTCTTCCTTGGTGTAGCCCATAGCTGCGTTCGCTCCTTTCGCTCTTGCGCGCATCAGTGGTATTGTGTTCAGTATGACACGGCGGTTCCCCGTATGTCAAGGCATCAGCTTGTCGAAAAAGCGGCGAAGCCACTTTTTCGACAAGCTGAAGGCATTTTCCCAGGCGATCGGCAGGGACGCTCCGGCGGTTCGGCAGATTTCCCATAGTCCTTTTGGCCGTCCCGGCGGATATTTAGTCAGAATTGCGGATTGCGAAACCGCCGAAAAAGGCGTATTCTAGGTGGCAGAAAGATTTGCCAGTGCCCGACAGGGCCACGAGCGGGTGCAGGTCTTGATTTATGTGAGACAATGACGTCCACCACGGCGTTGTTGTCTTTTTTCGTATCTGCACTCCAACAGGAAGAAAGGGTTGAGTATATGAGCGTCAATATCACAGCGATCTTTGGCACCAACGTATTCAGTATGTCCGTCATGCGGGAGCGCCTGCCCAAGAAGGCCTACGCCGAGGTAGTGGACGTGATGGCCAACGGCGGCAACATCTCGATGGCCACGGCCGACATCGTGGCCAACGCCATGAAGGATTGGGCCGTGGAAAAGGGGGCCACCCATTACACCCACTGGTTCCAGCCTCTGACCGGTGTGACGGCGGAGAAGCACGACTCCTTCCTCACCGCCCCCGTGGACAGCAAGACCCTGCTCCAGCTCACCGGCAAGCAGCTCATTATGGGCGAGCCGGACGCCTCCTCCTTCCCCTCCGGCGGTCTGCGCTCCACCCATTACGCCCGGGGCTATACCGCCTGGGACATGACCTCCCCCGCCTTTGTGAAGGAGATGTCCTGCGGCACCATTCTCTGTATCCCCACCATTTTCGTCTCCTACACCGGCGAGGCGCTGGACAAGAAGACCCCCCTGCTGCGCTCCATGGAGGCCATCAACACCCAGGCCCTGCGGCTGCTGCGGCTGTTCGGCAACACCCAGGCCAAGAAGGTCACCCCCTCCGTGGGCGCGGAGCAGGAGTACTTTCTGGTGGACCGGGAGAACTACCTGAAGCGCCGGGACATGATCTACACCGGCCGCACCCTGTTCGGCGCCCCCGCCCCCAAGGGCCAGGAGCTGGACGACCAGTACTTCGGCGTCATCCGCGAGCGGGTAGGTGCCTTCATGGCCGACCTGAATGTGGAGCTGTGGAAGCTGGGCATCCCCGCCATGACCCAGCATAACGAGGTCGCCCCCGCCCAGCATGAGCTGGCTCCCATCTACACCGCCTGCCACCTGTCCGTGGACCAGAACCAGCTGACCATGGAGACCATGAAGCGGGTGGCCACCAGGCACGGCCTGGTGTGTCTGCTCCACGAAAAGCCCTACGCCGGTGTCAACGGCTCCGGCAAGCACGACAACTGGTCCATCATCACCGATGCCGGTGAGAATCTGCTGGACCCCGGCGACACCCCCAACGAGAACCTCCAGTTCCTGCTGGTCCTGGCCTGTGTCATTAAGGCCATCGACGTCCACGCCGACCTGCTGCGCTGCTCCGCCTCAAACCCGGGGAACGAGCACCGCCTGGGGGCCCAGGAGGCTCCCCCCGCCATCGTGTCCGTCTTCCTGGGCGACCAGCTGGACAACCTGGTGGATCAGATCGTCAACAACGCCGACTCCATCAAGCTGCTGGCCTCCAGCAAGCTGGACTCCGGCGTGTCCACCGTCCCCGTCCTGAAGAAGGACACCACCGACCGGAACCGCACCTCCCCCTTCGCCTTCACCGGCAACAAGTTTGAGTTCCGCATGGTGGGCTCCTCCGACTCCATTGCCGATGCCAACACCACCCTGAACGCCATCGTGGCCGAGGCCATGTGCGACGCCGCCGACACCCTGGAAAAGGCCGAGGACTTCCCCGCCGCCTGCACCAAGCTGATCCACGACCTGTTCACCGCCCACCGGCGGGTGATCTTCAACGGCAACGGCTACTCCGACGAGTGGGTGGCAGAGGCCGCCCGCCGGGGTCTGCCCAACCTGAGCTCCATGGTCTACGCCGTGCCCGCCCTGACCACCGACAAGGCGGAGAAGCTGTTCACCAGGTTCGGCATCTACACCAAGTCTGAGCTGGAGTCCCGGGCCGAGATCATGTACGAGACCTTCGCCAAGGTGCTGAAGATCGAGGCCAACACTATGATCCACATGGCCGGCAAGCACTACATCCCCGCCGCCATCCACTTCAACACCCGTCTGGGCCAGTCCATCGCCGCCGTGTCCGGTGCCTGTGCCGACGCGGACCTGTCCGTGCAGAAGGAGCTGCTGGTCAAGAGCAGCAAGCTGCTGGCCGAGTCCAACAACGCCCTGGAGGCCCTGAAGGTCCTCGTCGCCGAGGTGGACGCCATGGACGACGTGGTCGCTATGGCCCTGGCCTACCACGACAAGATCGTCCCCGCCATGGCCGCCCTGCGGAAGCCCGTGGACGAGCTGGAGCTGCTGGTGGATAAGAGCCTGTGGCCCGTGCCCACCTACGGCGACCTGATGTTCGAGGTCTGATTACATTTCGCGTACCCTCCCCCTTCCTCCTCCCCCGGGGTCCCGCGTGTGCGGGGCGCCGGGGGAGTTTTATAAACTATAAAATCCGCCCAGCCTGGGATAAACCGATGGCTGGGCGGATCGTTCTGCGCTCGCTTACTGATTTGCCTCCCGCAATAGCTCCTCCGCTGTCATGCCGAACAGCTTGGCCAGGGCCATGAGATTGGTGGTGCTGGGGTCAGACGCGCCGCTCTCCCATTTAGAGACGGCCTGGCGGCTGACACCCAGGGTCTCGGCGATGAACTCCTGGGTCATTTTACAGGCGGTGCGGTGCTGCTTGAGCACCTGGCCCAGGGTCTTGGCCTGCTCCGCCTTCTCCTTCCGCACCGGGGCGGACTTGAGGTACTTCCGCAGCGCCCGGATGAGCAGATAGACCAGGTAGATCACCACCGCCGCCTGCACCAGCCACAGGGCGATGAGCACGACAGACTGGACGAAAAATAGCTTCATAATCGGGTCCTCCTTGTGTTTTGTGGCTCCAGTATGCCGATTTTCGGCCGGTTGCGCCACCAACTATCCCGCAACCAGGCCGGTTTTTTGCAAAAAACAGAGCTGCCGGACCCGTTCGGGTCCGCAGCTCCTGTTTTGCTTTCTGTTATTTTCCCAGGGTCTCCATGCCGGCCTTGGCCGCCATCTGCTCGGCGTCCTTCTTGCTGCGGCCGGTGCCGGAGCCGATGGCCTTGCCGTTCAGCGTCACCTCCATGGTGAAGCGCTTGTCGTGGTCGGGGCCGGACTCGCCGGTGAGGCGGTATTCCAGCACCTGGCCGCTGCCCTGCTGGACCAGCTCCTGGAGGGCGGTCTTGTAATCCCGGGGCTTGGTGATCCCGGCGATCTCCCGGCAGAGGATGTACTTTTTAATGATCTTCCGGGCGGAGCCGATGCCCCCGTCCAGATAGACCGCCGCCAGAATGGCCTCCACCGCGTCGGCCCGGATGGAGGGGCGCTGACGGCCGCCGCCGGCCTCCTCGCCCTTGCCCAGGCGGAGGTACTCCCCCAGACCCAGCTCCTCGGCCACCACCACCAGGCTGTCCTCACACACCAGGGCGGCCCGGGCCCGGGTCAGCTCGCCCTCGGGCAGCTCCGGGTGGTTGCGGAACAGGTGGTCGGCCACCACCATGCCCAGGATGGAGTCGCCCAGAAATTCCAGCCGCTCGTTGCTTTTCAGCTTGCCCCGGCTCTCGTTGGCGCAGGAGCTGTGGGTCAGGGCGTTTTCCAGCAGCGCCCGGTTTTCGAAACGGTATCCTAACTTTTCCTCTAAGCTGTTCATCCAACTAACTCCTTACAGCACAGCACGATGAAGGCTCCGTCGGCCGGACGGAGCCCGGTGCAGGTCAATCTACCTTGTTCTGAAGGAACCGGACCAGATCGCCCACGGTGGAAATGGTACCCACTTCCTCCTCGGTGAGCTCGTCGATGCCGAACTCCTCCTCCAGGGCCATAGACAGGTCCACGATGTCCACGGAATCCGCGTTCAGGTCGTCTGCAAACGAGGTGTCCATGGTGATGCTGTCGGCATCCACATTGAATTGGTCCGCAATGAGTGCGCGCAGTTTTTCAAAGATCATAATTCGGTTGCTCCTTCTCCGTCCGCTGCCGGACGTACAATTTCTTCCCCTACTATAGGCAGATTTTCCCCGCATGTCAATAGTATTTTTTGATTTCACCAGGTTGCACCAGGGCGAAAAAGCCCGGATCACTTGTCCTCCAGCAGCTTATTCAGCTCGTACATAAAGGTGTTGATGTCTTTGAACTGGCGGTAGACCGAGGCAAAACGGACGTAGGCCACCTCGTCCACCTTTTTCAGCCGCTCCATGACCAGCTCGCCGATCTCAGAGGAACTGACCTCCCGCTCCATCTTGCTCTGGAGCACCTGCTCGATCTCGTTGGTCATCTCCTCCAGGCTGTGATAGGGCACCGGCCGCTTCTCACAGGCCCGGATCAGGCCGCTCAGGACCTTGTTCCGGTCGAAGCTCTGGCGGCTGCCGTCTTTTTTAATGACCACCAGCGGCAGGCTCTCCATGGTCTCATAGGTGGTAAAGCGCTTGCGGCAGGACAGGCACTCCCGCCGCCGGCGGATGCTGGCCCCGTCGTCTGCCGGGCGCGAATCAATGACTTTACTCTCTGGAAAGGCACAATACGGACATCTCATCTATAACCCCCCTGTTCCACCGGGATATGATTCTTTTCTCGGTGGGTATTATACCATGAAGCAAAGCGAAATGGTATAATATCCCATGTTTTTCGGTTCCGGGCGAAGCC
>URTG01000079.1 GCA_900550705.1 uncultured Eubacteriales bacterium
TTCCCCCTGTCAGGGGGAAATGTCGCGCAGCGACAAAAGGGGTAGGGAAGGTGCCCCCGCAGGGGGCGGATGAGGGTGACCTCCGTTCAAGAGGCTTCAACCAAAGGGTTTGCAAACTCCTAACTCCTACCTTCTAACTCCTCCCTCACCAAAGGTTGCAGCTGTCTCCCCTCCAGCGCGGCCTGGGCCGCGTCGGCCACCAGGGTGAAGTCGGCCACCAGGGAGGTGGGCTTATTCACCGGGTCGTCCTGGCGGAAGGGGACGAAAAAGATATGTTTCCGGGGGAGCAGGGCCCCGATGCTGGGGGCGGAGGCACCCAGGCCGTCGTTGGTGGCGGGGGCCAGGAGGAGGGGGCGGGCGTTCCGCAGGTGGGCCTTGGCGGCCATGGTGACGCTGGTGTCGGTGATGCCGGCGGCCAGCTTGCCCAGGGTGTTGCCGGTGCAGGGGCAGATGATGAGCAGGTCCAGCAGCTTCTGGGGGCCGATGGGCTCGGCGGCTTTGGTGGTGGCGATGACCCGGTGGTCGCAAATGCGCTCCATCTCCCGCATGAGATCGTGGGCCTTTCCGAAGCGGGTGTCCGTGTCCGCCGCGGCGGCGGAGACGATGGGGATCACCCGGGCGAAGCGGGCCTTCACCTGCTCCAGGGCGGCCATAGCCTTGGCGTGGGTGCAGAAGGAGCCGCAGACGGCAAAGCCAACGGTGACGTCTTGCAAACAAATCAGTCCTTTCCTTTGCCGGGGCCGGGGTCAGAACCCGGCCTCCCGGAGCATAAGATAGATGGTGGTTTTGATGGCCAGCCCCGCAGTCACCGGGGCGACCTTGCCGGGCAGACCCAGGGCGTGGATGGGGTGGATGCCCAGCTGGGCGGCGGCCTGCCGGTCCACGCCCCCGGGGCGGGAGGCCAGGTCCAGCACCAGACAGCCCTCCTTCAGGTCGGCCAGCTCCTCCCGGCCCAGCACCGGGGCGGGGATGGTGTTGATCACCAGGTCGTAGCCGCACAGCCAGCCCCGCAGCCGGTCCAGAGACTCCCCGGCGCAGCCCTCCGCCCTTGCCCAGGCCAGGGCCTCGCACCGGCGGGCGGCCACTGTCACCCGTGCCCCCAGGGCGGCAAAGCGCCGGGCGGTGAGCTGCCCCACCCGGCCATAGCCCAGGATCAGCACCCGTGCCCCGTGGATGGTGATGGGCAGCCGCTCCATGGCCAGCTGCACCGCCCCCTCCGCCGTGGGCACCGCGTTGGCCACCGCCAGCTCCTCCCGGGCGAAGTAGTCCCGCAGCGTCAGGCCGTTGACCTCTGCCAGACGGCGGGTCTCGCTGTCCACCCGGCCGCCGCAGAGATAGGGCCGGGGGGGCAGCTGGGCCATCAGCTGGTCCAGGGGGACCTCCCCCTCCCCCAGGGGGGCGTTCAGCCGCCCCGCCCCGTCGGACACCGGCAGGGGCAGGACGATACAGTCCGCCCGCTCACACCGGGCCAGGGTGGTCTCCTCGCTCAGGGTGGGGGGCAGAGCTTCGGGCAGCTTCAGGGCGAAGGCATGGACCGTGTGCCCGTCCTCCGCCAAGGCCCGGGCCAGGGCCGCCTGCCGCCGGTCGCCCCCCAGAACCCAGAAATTCAATTCACGCTGGAACAAATTCACACCTCCCCGTCGTGCTGTTCCAGCCTATGCCGCCATGCAATCAGACGTGAAAAAGCCCCCACCGGCCATATCGGTGGGGGCTTCGTGTTTGATTGGGATCATTCCGGGTCCTTGGGGTCATCAGCAGACTGCTCCGGCTGGGGATCGGACTTGCCGTTCTCCGTCTCCGGGGGTTCAGGCCCCTCCTCGGGCTGGGGGGCGGCCTCGTCCTTCGGCTCCTCCGCCGGGGGCTTGATCTCCTCGCTGACCATATGGATGTGCTTGGCGGGGGGGTCAATGTGGTCGGGCTGAGAGGGGCGGAAGCTGCCCATCTCCTTCTTCCGGGTGGAGGCGTAGGCGTCCTCCACCTGGGCGGGGTCCCGGCCCTCGATGATGGCCACCATCTCGCCGCCGGTGATGGTCTCCTTCTCCAGCAGATAGGCCACCACCTTGTGCATATCCTCCAGATTGTCCTGAATGACCTGCACCGCGTCGGCGTAGGCGGCATCCAGAATGGCCTTCACCGCCTGGTCCATAACGGCGGCGGTATCCTGGGCGCAGTCCAGGCCATAGCCGCCCTCCAGATACTGGTTGCGGACGGAGCCAAGGGCCATCATGCCGAACTCCTCGCTCATGCCGAACATGGCGACCATGTTCCGGGCCACGCTGGTGGCCTCCTGAATGTCCTGAGATGCGCCGTTGGTCATGGTGCCCAGGACCACCTGCTCGGCGGCCCGGCCGCCCATGGAGACGGCGATCTTGGCCATCAGCTCCTCCTTGGTCCGCAGGTTGGTCTTGTCCTCCTCGGGCATGAGGAGGGTGTAGCCCAGGGAACCCTCGGTGTGGGGCACGATGGTGATCTTCTGCACCGGCTCGGCGTTCTTCTGCTTGTAGGCCACCATGGCGTGGCCCACCTCGTGATAGGCCACCAGCTTCTTTTCAAACTCGGTGAGCACGGAATTTTTCTTCTCGCTGCCGGCAATGACAAACTCGAAGGAGGCCAGCAGGTCCTCCTGGGTCACCAGCTGGCGGCCCCGGCGGACGGCCCGCAGGGCGGCCTCGTTCACCAGGTTGGCCAGGTCGGCACCCACGGTGCCGGCGGTGGCCAGGGCGATCTTCTTCAGATCCACATCCTCGGCCAGCTTGATCTTTCGGGTGTGGACCTGGAGGGTGGCCAGACGGCCCGCCAGGTTGGGCCGGTCGATGGTGATCCGCCGGTCGAAGCGGCCGGGACGGAGCAGGGCCTTGTCCAGCACCTCGGGCCGGTTGGTCGCGCCCAGGACGATAACGCCCTTACCGGGGTCGAAGCCGTCCAGCTCGGCCAGCAGCTGGTTCAGGGTCTGCTCCCGCTCGTCGTTGCCGCCCATGCGGTTGTCGCGGGATTTGCCGATGGTGTCGATCTCATCGATGAAAATGATGCAGGGGGCCATTTTGCTGGCCTCTTTGAACAGGTCACGGACACGGGACGCGCCCACGCCCACGAACATCTCCACAAAGTCAGAGCCGCTGATGGAGAAGAAGGGCACCCCCGCCTCGCCGGCCACGGCCTTGGCCAGCAGGGTCTTGCCGGTGCCCGGAGGGCCTACCAGCAGCGCGCCCTTGGGCAGCTTCGCGCCGATCTCGGTGTATTTCTGGGGGTTGTGCAGGATGTCGATGATCTCCTGCAGGGACTCCTTGGCCTCGTCCTGACCGGCCACGTCCTTGAAGGTGACGCCGGTTTTCTTTTCCACATAGACCTTGGCGTTGGCCTTGCCCACGCCGCCCAGACCGCCCATGCCGCCCTTTCCGCCAATGCCGCGGAACAGGAACATCATGGCACCCACCATGATAATGACGGGCAGCAGATAGGACACGAACATGGACAGCAGGTATCTGGAGGCGTCCACCGGCTGGGAGTAATACTCCACGCCGTGCTCATCCATCAGCTGATAGATGTTCAGGTCCGCCACGGGGGTGGGGGTGGTGACGTATTCCGTCTTGACTCCCTCCTGGAATTTCAGCCAGGGGAGGAGGGTGCCGGACTCCTCGTCCTCCTCCGGCAGCTCGGCCCGGGCCTGGTCCTCGGCCCCCTCCTTCAGGGTGATGACGTACTTGCCGCTGTCCATTTTAACGGACTGGACCAGCTCCTCGGTCACCCAGGTGCGGAAGGTGGAGTAGTCCACCTGGACCTGGTTGGCGCTGGCGTAGGAGTTGGAGCAGCTCTTGAACAGCATGGTCAGCACCAGGGCCCACAGGATCAGACTGACAATGCCCAGCAGATTCTTTTTATTGTTTCCTTTATCCGGTTTCAACGGAGAATACCTCCTGATCGCTTCATGTCTCCGCGCACACGCGGGCTTGCTTATCATACCACATTCCTGAGTCAAACACAAGAAAAGGCGGTGTAAACTTTCTGTAAAGCCGTCCCCGCGCCAAAAAAATTTTTTTGCCCTCCGGCCGATTTTTTTCATTTAGGGCTTTACAATCAGAAAAAATCTGGTATAATGAAAAAGCTGTTGCAGAACAGCGCAGGAAATATGGGCCTGTAGCTCAGCTGGGAGAGCGTTCGGTTCGCATCCGAGAGGTCGACGGTTCGATCCCGTTCAGGTCCACCATCAACAAGGCAAGCGGTGATACCGCTTGCCTTGTTTTTATAGAAAAAAAGACTGCGGCTCTGCCGCAGTCCCAGTGTAAAAACGATCTTTCTATAAAGCCCCGCTCTGGCCGTGTGGACCCGTTTAGAACCTGCACGTAATGGCAGGTGGGTCGCCTCCGCAATGTTTATCTGCTTCCAACATCCAGCGGTCCTCAAGGGGCGCCGGGAGGCCTGCAGGCCGCACCGCGAGGTGGGCATCCCGTTTTAGAGATGTGGGTTTAAAAGAGCCCATCACGCACCGAGCAGGAAAAAACCGTTTTTGTTATTCCTCGTCTTCCTCCTCGAAGAACCGATCCATGAACAGCTGGTATACCTCGTCCAGCTCCTCGTCGGAGTCGGGGGTGGAGAGGACCTCCTCCCCCTTATCTTCGATGGCCTTCAGAATGACCAGGCCGTATTCCTCGTCATCGGCGTCGATGTCCTTGGGCTCGCTGGTCTCCTCGTCTTCTTCCACAGCGGGAAAGAGGGCATAATAGGTAATGCCGTTGTGCTCCAGGGAGTCGATTAGTTCAAGCTCGAATTCGTTGCCGTCTTCATCGGTGACGGAAATGAAATCGGGGCCGAAGGCTTCGCTCACGGGAATCACCTCCTGGTCAAAATGTCTTTCTTTCGATGGCTCTATTCTAACCCATCTGTGCAAAAAATGCAAGAGGATTCCGCAGTAAATTTTTCCAACCCCCGGGAAAAACAGGGCGGGGGAGACCGCAAGCCGTTGAGACCCAAGGCTTTGCAGGATTTTGAGTACAAATAAGGTGGACAAACGGGCAAAATCTGGTATAATATCATACTATAGTCTCTGCCGCTGGGCAGAGACCGCAGAACGGAAGAAACCAAACGACCGCCGGGGCGCTGGCCGCCGCCGGCTGGGAGGTATCAACGTGTCGGAAGAAAACAATTCCCTGTATGAAAACAGCGAGTATCCCTCGCGCCGCCGCCGAACGGAGCCGGAGCGCCGCAGCAGCGGCCGACATACCACCCGCAGCAGCCGGGACAGCCGCCGCTCCGGGGGCCGGATGGGCCTGTTCTGGAAGGCGCTGGGCACCCTGGGCCTGGTGGCCCTGTGTACCGGGGCGATGCTGTGCTGCTTTGCCGCCGTGTATATCAAGACGGTCATCGTCCCCGAGGCCGACCTGAGCATGGATGACTTCCCCCTGAACGAGAACAGCATCATGTACTGCCAGGACAAGACCACCGGCGAGTACAAGGAGATGGTCACTCTGCTGAACACCACCAGCTCCATCTGGGTGGACTACGACGAGATCCCCAAGAATCTGGTCAATGCCGCCGTGGCCATTGAGGACAAGCGCTTCTGGAACCACTCCGGCGTGGACTGGAAGCGGACGGCCAACGCCGTGCTGTCTATGTTCACCGGGGGCAGCATCTCCGGCGGCTCCACCATCACCCAGCAGCTCATCAAAAACGTCACCGATTACAACGAGACCACGGTGAAGCGCAAGGTGGTAGAGATTGTCCGCGCCCTCCGGTTCACCCGCAACAACAGCAAGGAGGACACCATAACCTACTACCTGAACGTGATCCCCCTGGGCAGCCGGTGCGAGGGCGTGGGCTCCGCGTCCTATGCCTACTTCGGCAAGCCCGTATCCGAGCTGACTCTGGCAGAGTGCGCCAGCCTCATTTCCATCACCAACAACCCCTCCCGATACAGCCCCTACTCCACCGCCGTGGTGAAGAACGAAAAGACCGGCGAGATGTGGGACGCCAAGCAGTGGAACAAGTACCGCCAGGAGGTGGTGCTGGGCCAGATGCTGGACCAGGGCTACATCACCAAGGAGGAGTACTACGAGGCGATGGCCCAGCCCCTGGTCTTCAGCCGCAGCGAGAGCGAGACGGAGCAGGGCACCGTGTACAGCTGGTATGCGGAGACCGTCATTGCCGACGTGAAGCAGGACCTTCAGGACAAGCTCCACTGGGCGGAAAACCGCTGCAATCAGGCCCTGGCCAAGGGCGGCCTGCGGATCTACACCTGCATGGACCCGGAGGTCCAGGCCATCGCCGAGAAGATCTACACCGACCGCAGCAACCTGAACTACACCTCCCCCACGGGGCAGGCGATGCAGTCGGCCATCACCATTCTGGATAACTCCACCGGCGACGTGGCCGCCATCGTGGGCCAGTTCGGCACAAAGGAAAAGAATTTGATGAAGAACTTTGCCAACAGCTCCAAGCGGCAGCCCGGCTCCTCCATCAAACCGCTGACGGTGTATTCCCCCGCGCTGGACATGGGCCTGATTTCCCCCATCACCGTCGTTGACGACTACCCCTATCAGGTGCTCAACGGCAAGGCCTGGCCCACCAACTCGGGCAGCAGCCGCTATGCCGGCAAGACCACCGTGCGGAAGGGCCTGACCAACTCGGTGAACACCATCTCCGTCCGAATCCTGGCGGACATGGTCACCCCCAAGGCCAGCTACACCTTCGCCACCGAGAAGTATCATCTGGACCTGCTCAACGCCAAAAAGGTGGGCAACCACATGATGAGCGACATCGACATCTCCCCTCTGGCCATGGGCGGCCTTACCGAGGGCCTGACCACCCGGGAGATGGCCCAGGCCTATGCCGCCTTCCCCAACGGCGGCGTGTATACCCACGCCCGGACCTACACCAAAGTCACCCAGATGGTGGACGGCCAGGAGGTGGTCCTGCTGGAGAACAAGCCCCAGACGGAGCAGGCCATCAAGGAGACCACGGCCTATTATATGAACTCCATGCTGCAAAATGTCATCACCAGCGGCACCGCCTCCGGCCACGGCCTGAAGGGAATGCACGCCGCCGGTAAGACCGGCTCCACCAACAGCAATTACGACCGCTGGTTCGTGGGCTATACCCCCTATTACACCGCCGCCGTCTGGACGGGCTACGCCCAGTATAACGAGCGGATGAAGACCAGCGGCAACCCGGCCCTGAACCTGTGGCAGAAGGTGATGCAGCAGGTCCACTCCGGCCTGGCGGACAAGAGCTTTGACACGCCCAGCGGTCTGGTCTCGGTGAGCTACTGCCTGGACTCCGGTCTGCTGGCCACGGAATACTGCCAGATGGACCCCCGGGGCAGCCGGGTGGCCAGCGACAAGATATTCCAGGAGGACGTGCCCAACGGAAAGTACTGCACCGCCCACACGGCGGACAGCGTGGTGAAGGTCTGCACCGACTCCCCCATCCTCAACAGCGGGGGAGAGCCCACCGGCCTGTATCACCTCGCCGGACCGAACTGCCCGGAGAGCAGTGTCAAGCAGGTCTGCCTGCCCAACTATGAGCGGGAGCACATCGGCGGCATCAGCGCCGGGGACGAGAAGTATCGCCTGAGCACCGTGGAGAGCTACGGCACCTGCACCGTCCACACCAGCCCCGCCCCCGTCACCCCCGACCCGGAGGAACCCGTCCCCGACCCCACCGACCCCTCCGCCCCCGAGGAGCCCAACCAGCCCAACCAGCCCGACCACTCCAACGGCTCGGACCCGGAGCAGCCGGACCCCCCGGAAAACGGGGGAGAGACCCCCTCCAAGCCCAATGAGCCCCCGACATCGCAGGATATTCGGGGATGAGGAAATATAGCAGAGGCCCGCGGAAACGCG
>URTG01000080.1 GCA_900550705.1 uncultured Eubacteriales bacterium
GATGGGTTGATATTGCAGCTTATGCGGCTAAGACTCTAAACAAATCTGGAAATGTAGTTTTTATGACACCATCTGAGCGGGCACAACTTACAAATGATCAAGCCGAGGTATTAGAGCGTAGTGGAAAAGAACTCATCATGGTAACTGATGCAGTATTTGGGAAAATATCAGATGCTGTTAATACATTTAAGACCGTATCCGATGAATATAGACGGGGATACAAATACAGCTTTATTGAGTACAAAAACTTAACTGGTGATGAAAAAGAAACTTTTGGCCTTGTAGCACCAATTACTGAACTCGTTAATAAGAAATACAGGAGAAATATACCGAGCATTAAAATTTCAGAAACTATCCGTATGGATGAATTTGGCTTTGTAACTCATGGCGTATGGGATATGTCAGAGAATGCTATAATCATCAAGAGAAGTATTTTGAAGTCTAAAGAAACATTTGCTGGCGTGCTTATGCACGAATTTGCACATTATGTATCTGGTTATGCCGATAACACACGAAATTTTGAAAATGTGCTTACAGAGATGCTTGGCTTTGTCTATAGTGAGTTAAGTATTAGGAGAGAGAAGCCAAAGAAGGCTGGCTTGTTCAAAAGATGGTAAATAGGGAGAGAGGGGCTGCCTCAAAATAACATTTTCTAAAATTAACCAAACAAAAAAGCCGTGAAGACCCGATAAAACTGGATTTTCACGACTTTTTCTAACTTTTGACGGGGTCTGTTCTCTTGCAATTCGCATTTTGACACAGCCCCGTCTTTTTACGCCTGGGGGGCGGTTTTCTTTTTACCCCGGCGGCGGTGGGATTTCCTTTTGGCGCGGCACAGCCTGGGGGGCTGGGCGGCGGCCCGGTGGAACGCCCATTGAAGCTCCGGGGTGATGGGGGGCACAGAGACCCGGCCCCGCCACTGGCCGTCCTCATCCTGGGCGGCGGTGAGACGGCAGAGAAAGCGCCCGTGGGCGGGGCAGCGGAAGGGGGCGAAATACTGCTGCCCCAGGGGACCGTACCAGCACTGCACCAGCAGCCTTGTCCCGCACAGGGGGCACAGGGGCCGCCGGATGGGGCGGGCGTCCAGCAGGGCCTCCACCTTGGGGAAGGGACCCGCCCGCAGCCGGGGCGGCGGCGTAAAGGCCAGCTTGGAGAAGGTCCAGTGCTTCACCTTGGGCTCCTTGGCCGGGGGCGGGGCGAACAGCACCTCCTCCGGCACCCACTGGGCCAGCAGGGCGGTATACATGGAGTCGTTCAGGGCGCTGTGAAAGTCGAACAGGGCAGGGAGGCCGCAGTATTCCACCGCCCGCCACAGGGCCATCTGCTGCTTGCCCGCCCCGGCCACCTCGCTGAAGGCCCGCTGAAGATTGTAGCTCTTGGGCAGCTTGGGCACCGGCAGCTTCCAATAGGCACAGTTCTGCTCCAGAATGTGGGCGTCGTCCCCGCCCCAGGAGGCAAAGACCGTCTCGTCTCCGCACCAGGCCAGAAAGTCGTCCAGCGCCTGTCCGAAGGTCAGGGTGGAGGCCAGACACTGGGGCAGGTCGGGCAGCTTCTTCGCCCCGGGGCTGTACGACCGGTGGACCCGGGGGCCGATGTAGCGCTGAAAGGTGTCGAGAATCGGACCGCCCACAAAGGCGGTCTTCACCGCGCCGATCTGCAAAATCTCGTCCAGAGGGATCTTGTCGTAGCCCCGGTTCCACTCCAGGTCAAACAGGATCATAGCCGCGCTCCTTTCTCCCGCAGGGGGAAGAATAAAAAACGGCACGGGATGAGTCCACCCCGTGCCGCAGTTTGTGCTTGAGAAAAAAGCTTACTTCAGCTCGACCTTGGCGCCGGCATCTTCCAGCTTCTTCTTCATCTCCTCGGCCTCATCCTTGGAGACAGCCTCCTTCAGAGTCTTGGGAGCGCCCTCGACAACACCCTTAGCCTCAGCCAGGCCCAGACCGGTGATCTCGCGGACAGCCTTGATGACCTTGATCTTGGCGGAAGCGTCGAAGCCAGCCAGGACAACGTCAAACTCGGTCTTCTCCTCAACAACCGCAGCAGCAGCGCCGCCAGCGGCGGGAGCGGCCATAGCAGCGGCGGAAACACCGAACTCCTCCTCCAGAGCCTTAACCAGCTCGTTCAGCTCCAGAACGGTCAGAGCCTTAACCTCATCAATGAGAGCAGTAATCTTCTCACTAGCCATGATAAATACCTCCTAATAATGGTTTGATTTTCTTGGAAAATCAAATAAATATGAACTCCTCAAGGGAGCAAGGGCCGAAATTACTCGGCAGCGGGGGCCTCGGCGGCCTCGGCGGGGGCGGCCTCGCCGTCCTTCTCGGCGATGGCCTTCAGGACGATAGCCAGGCTGGTAATGGGAGCCAGCATCATACCCAGAGTCTGGGCCAGCAGAACGTCCTTGGAAGGCAGCTCGGCCAGAGCGTTGATCTCCTCCAGGGACAGGACCTTGCCGTCCATGAAGCCGCCCTTGATCTCAAACTTATTGTTGAGCTGCTTGGCGAACTTGTTGATCACGCGCATGGGAGCGATGGGATCGCTGACGCAGGTGGCCAGAGAGGTGGTACCGTTGAGCACATCATCCAGCTCGTTCAGACCCACATTGTTCAGGGCGAAACGGGCCAGGGTGTTCTTCACGACACCGTACTGCACGTCGTTCTTACGCAGCTCGACACGCAGAGCGGTATCCTCGGCCACGGTGATCCCCTTGTAATCCACCAGCACGCCGCTGGCGGCGCCCTTCAGCTGCTCCGTCAGAGCGGCCACAACGGCCTGCTTCTCAGAAAGAACCTTTGCGTTAGGCATTTTTGGATTCACCTCCAGAAATTGTTTCGCGCAACAAAAAATCCTCCGCAATCAGAAAGACAGGGAGGAGGTACCATCAAAAGATATTCCTTTGAAAGCACTCTCGGCAGGAATTACGCCCGGCTTGCGGACCCCTGCTGTCTTTGAACGCGAGATGTATTTTACCATTCCTCGCGGAGCTTGTCAAGCAATTTCTGCGAAAAAATGAGTAAACGAAAGAAATTTTTTTGCCGCAAGGGGCGGAAAAAGGACCGGCCGCCTCCGCCCGCCGGTCAGGGACAGGGGACGGAGGACGAACCGGAAGCATCACATCAGAGCGACGGAATTACACCAGCTTGGCGCCGTTGATCTTCACGCCGGGGCCCATGGTGGAAACCACGGTGCAGCTCTTGATATACTGGCCCTTGGCGGAAGCGGGCTTGGCCTTCACGATGGCGCCCATGATGGCGTTGAAGTTCTCCGCCAGCTTCTCAGCGCCGAAGGAGACCTTGCCGATGGGGCAGTGGATGATGTTGGTCTTGTCCAGACGATACTCGACCTTACCGGCCTTGATCTCGTTGACAGCCTTGGTCACATCCATGGTCACGGTGCCGGCCTTGGGGGAGGGCATCAGACCCTTGGGGCCCAGGACCTTACCGAGACGGCCCACCAGGCCCATCATGTCGGGGGTAGCGACGACCACGTCGAAGTCGAACCAGTTTTCCTTCTGGATCTTCTCCACCAGGTCCATATCGCCCACGAAATCGGCGCCGGCGGCACGGGCCTCCTCGGCCTTGGCGGCCTTGGCGAACACCAGCACACGCTGGGTCTTGCCGGTGCCGTGGGGCAGGACGATGGCGCCGCGGACCTGCTGGTCGGCGTGACGGGAGTCAACGCCCAGCTTGACGTGCAGCTCGACGGTCTCGTCGAACTTAGCGGTAGCGGTCTCTACCACGAGACCCATAGCCTCGTTGGCATCGTACAGAGTGTTGCGATCGATCTTCTTCGCGCTCTCCTGATATTTCTTGCCTCTAAACATTCTTACACCCTCCTTACTCGCCCACGACGACGCCCATGGAGCGGGCAGTACCGGCGATCATGCTCATAGCGGCCTCAACGCTAGCGGCGTTCAGGTCGGGCATCTTGGTCTCGGCGATCTTGCGGACATCTTCCTTGCTGATGGTGGCAACCTTGGTCTTGTTGGGGACACCGGAGCCGGACTCGATGCTGCAGGCCTTCTTGATCAGAACGGCGGCGGGAGGAGTCTTGGTGATAAAGGTGAAGGAACGGTCAGCGTAGACGGTGATGATGACGGGGATGATCATGCCCACGTCGTTCTTGGTCCGCTCGTTGAACTCCTTGGTGAACGCGGCGATGTTAACGCCGTGCTGACCCAGGGCGGGACCAACGGGGGGGGCGGGAGTCGCCTTGCCGGCGGGAATCTGCAGTTTTACATATCCAGTTACTTTCTGTGCCACGAGAGAGCACCTCCATTAGAAAAATGTGGTTGCGGGCGAATCGCCCATTGGCGGGATCGTTCGATCCCTCCCACGGGGACGCGGTGCCTTTGGATGGAAGGCGGCGTCCCATACCCGGGGCCCTGCGGCCCGGCGGGGAAAGCTTGCCTGTGCCGAAGTTACGCTTCTACCGGCTCTACCTGATCCAGCTCCAGCTCGACGGGGGTCTCCCGCCCGAACATAGAGACGACCACGCGGACCTTGCTGCGGTCCATGTCGATCTCCTCCACGGTGCCCAGGAAGGACTCCAGAGCGCCGTCGGTGATCTTCACGCTGTCGCCAACGTTGTAGCTGACGACGACCTCGCGCTTGTCCACACCCAGAGAGGCCACGTCCGCATCGGACAGGGGGATGGCCTTGTTGCCCTCGCCCAGAAATCCGGTGACGCCGCGGATGTTCCGCACCACATGCCAGGTCTCGTCGTTCATGACCATTTTCACCAGCACATAACCGGGGAACACCTTGCGCTCCACGTCCTTGGGGCCGTTGTCCGTGATCTCGGTCACGGTCTCCAGGGGGATGCTGATCTCCTGGATCAGATCGCGCATATTTCGGTTTTCAACGTACTTTTCGATGGTGGACTTCACCGTATTCTCATATCCGGAATAGGTGTGTACCACATACCAATTTGCATTGTCGGCCATGTCACTCACCTCAGCCCAACAGGGCGATGAGAAGCTCAATCGCGTTGGTCGCGATATAGTCGAAGATCCAGATGAAAATGCCGACCACGATCACGCAGGCAATGACGATCAAGGTGTTGTTGACAGTCTGCTTGCGGGTGGGCCACTGGACCTTCTTCAGCTCGGTCTTCATGTCCTTGAGCCACTTGCCGACGCGGGCAAAGAGGCCGGGTTTCGCGTTTTTGTCGGACTTCTTGTCCGCCTTGGCCGCCTTGGCGGCCTTTGCGGGAGCGGTCTGCTGGACCTGCTCCTGCTTCTCGTTCTCAGCCATTCGATACCCTTCTTTCATGTCAGCCTTGAAGCGAATTACTTCGTCTCATTGTGGACGGTGTGCTTTCTGCAGAAGGGGCAGTACTTGTTCAGCTCCAGACGATCGGGGGTATTCTTCTTGTTCTTCATGGTGTTGTAGTTTCTCTGCTTGCACTCGGAGCACCGGAGGGTGATCTTGATGCGTGCGCCTTGCTTTGCCATTGTTCGGCACCTCCTTTTAGTGTGGCAGTCCCGGAGGGCTGCTTCAATTGGACCGCACACGGACGCCGCTTACATAGCAAAACGCCGGGTCCGGCTGTTTGCCGGACCCAGCGACAGGAAAGACACATAAAAGCGCCTGTGCATACGGTGGGACCCGGCTGATTGCCTCCCTGTGTCCGTCACAGCGGGAAGGGGGTCGCGCGTCAAACACCGTAAAAATGCGCGCAACAAAAAAGCCCCTTTTCACAGGTGTCACTACTATACCACGGCAAAATTCCGCCGTCAAGAGAAAAATCAAAAAAATTCCGGGCCGGATGCCCCAGGCTGTCGAAAAAGTCCTCCCAGTCAAAGGGTTCGGAAGGAGGGATAGTTGGAAAGGGGACCATCAGGGTCCGCTTTCCTCACGGAGGTTTTATCATGGAACAAATCTGCTGCCAGTACGACGGCTCCTTTTCCGGCTTCCTCACCTGCGTTCTCTACTGCGACACCCACCGGGCCGAGCCTGTGGAGTTCTTCTGCGACGAGGAGGACGGCTGCTCCCTCTACCCCACAGCGACCATCCCCACCGACCGCGCCGCCGCCCGGCGGCTCTACCGCTCCCTAGCCCCCCGCCTGGGCCGCCCCGGCGCGGAGCTGATCACCCACGGCTTTCTCACCTGTCTGCCCCAGCGGGAGCTGTGGCTGTGGCAGCTCCTCCGCCTGGGCTTCGACCGGGGACCGGCGGCCTTCCAGGACCCGCCCCATCCGGTGGTGGACCGGGTCCGCCAGGCGGTGCAGCACCTGCATGAGGAGGCCCGCCTCCTCTCCGGCTCCGTCCGCATCTCCCCCCGGAACGGGGTCCTGGTGGGAGAAATCGCGCCGAAAAACCGGGTCCTCCCCCTGCTCCGCCCCGACCTCTCCGCCCGTTACCCCCAGGAGCACTTCCGCCTCTACGACCGCACCCATCGCCAGGTCCTCCTTCACCGCTCCGGCCGCTCCTACATTCTGCCCGCAGAGGACTTCCCCCCGTTTTCTCCGGACACGTCCCCGAAGGACCGCAGCCGCGCCACGCACTCCGCCACGGCCTCCGCCGCTCTGTGGATGTCCTCCGCCGTGGTGTCCTCCCCCAGCGTCAGCCGGATGGACCCCTGGGCCTGCTCCCGGGACTTCCCCAGCGCCAGCAGCACATGACTTGGCTCCAGCGACCCGGAGGCGCAGGCCGACCCGGTGGACACGGCGATCCCCCGCTGGTCCAGCAGCAGCAGCAGCGTCTCCCCCTCCACCCCGCAGAAGGAGACATTCACATTCCCCGGCAGCCGCCGCGCCCTATCCCCGTTGAGGGCGCAGCCCGGAATGGCCAGCAGCCGCTCCGTCAGCCGGTCCCGCAGGGCGGTCATGCGGGCCGCGTCCGCCTCCATGGTCCCGCAGGCCGCCTCCAGCGCGGCGGCCATCCCGGCAATGGCGGGCAGATTTTCCGTCCCCGCCCGTTTGCCCCGCTCCTGGGCCCCGCCCAGCACAAAGGGCTCCAGGGGCACCCCCCGCCGGACATAGAGCGCCCCCACCCCCCGGGGTCCGTGGAACTTGTGCCCCGACAGGGCCAGCATATCAATGGACTGGGCCGCCACGTCAATGGGCAGGTGTCCCGCCGCCTGTACCCCGTCGGTGTGGAACACCACCCCCCGCGCCCGGCACAGGGCCCCCAGCTCCGCCACCGGCTGAATGGTCCCCACCTCGTTGTTGGCAAACATGACAGACACCAGGGCCGTCTCCGGCCGCAGCGCCGCCGCCACCGTCTCCATCCGCACGATTCCGTCCTCCCCCACGGGCAGCAGAGTGACGGAAAACCCCTCTTGTTCCAGCGCCTCCAAGGTATGCAGCACCGCGTGGTGCTCGATGGCGGAGGCGATGAGGTGGTTCTTTCCCGCCTTCCGCCCCCCATAGGCCGCGCTGCGGATTGCCTGGTTGTCCGCCTCGCTGCCGCCGGAGGTGAAGTAGATCTCCCGGGCCGTGGCCCCCAGACAGGCGGCCACCGTCTCCCGCGCCCGGGCCAGAACGTCCCCCGCCCGCCGCCCTGGGGTGTGAATGCTGGAGGGGTTGGCCCAGCTCTCCTCCATGGCCCGCTCCATAGCCCGCCAGGCGGCGGGGCTGATTTTTGTGGTGGCGGCATTGTCCAGATAGATCATCCTGCGTCCCTCAATTTCATCCTAATTTGATAGGTTTATCATAGCAGGCACAGGAATTTCTGTCAACGTGCAAAAAAGCCCTTGGCGCTTGCGCGCCAAGGGC
>URTG01000081.1 GCA_900550705.1 uncultured Eubacteriales bacterium
TGAGACTGCGTCCTTCTTGTCCATATACTCTAGGCCCTTCATCCTCCTCGTACAAGGGGCAGAAGCCCAAGGATTCCCCAACTCCTACCTCCTAACTCCTCACTCCTCACTTCCCCGACGCTCTCGCCACATGATACACGCCCTGGATATTGTTCAGCTTGTTGACCACGTTGCTCAGCTCGGTCTTATCCTTGACCTCCACCACGATGTTGACGGTGGCGTGGCCGTCGGGCAGGGAGCGGGCGGACAGGGCGGGGACCTTGACCTTGGCGGCGGACAGGGCCATGGCGATGTCGATGGTCAGGCCGTCCCGGTCCTTGGCGGACAGCTCCAGGGCGGTCTTGTAGGTGGGCAGGCTGCTGTCCACCCAGGAGACCTTGACCCAGCGGTCGGCCTCGTCGGGCTTGCGCTTGTCTGGGTCGGCGTTGGGGCAGTCGGCCCGGTGGACGGACACGCCGTAGCCCCGGGTGATAAAGCCGATGACCGGGTCGCCGGGGACGGGGGTGCAGCACTTGGCGAACTTCACCAGGCAGTTGCCCAGCCCCTCCACGATGATGCCCGAGTCAGAGTGCTTGGGCCTGGTCTGTCCCGCCTCGGGGAGCGGGGGGGCCACTGCGGGGACAATTACGCGCTCGGCGGTGGTCTTGGCGGCGGCTGCGGCCTTTTCCGCCTGGAGGCGGCCCAGGCGCAGCAGCTCGTCCTTCACCTTGGCCACCATCTTCGCGGCGGTGGTGCCGCCGTAGCCGATGGCGGCGTACAGCTCGTCCAGGGTGCCGAAGCGCACCTTTTTCAGGATGGCGGGCAGGGCATCCTCGGCGGTGACGGCGGACAGGGATATCTTCCCATGCTTCAGCTCCGCCTCAAAGGCGGCCCGGCCGGTGGCGATGTTCTCCTCCCGCCGTTCCCGCTTGAACCACTGGCGGATTTTGTTCCGGGCCTCGTTGGACTTGCAGATTTTCAGCCAGTCCCGGCTGGGGCCCTTGGCGGCCTTCGCCGTCTGGACCTCGACAATTTCGCCGTTTTTCAGCACATAGTCAAAGGGGACCATCCGTCCGTTCACCCGGGCACCCACCATGTGGTTGCCCACGGCGGAGTGGATGTTATAGGCAAAGTCGATGGGCGTGGCCCCGGCGGGCAGACTCTTTACGTCGCCGTTGGGGGTGAAGACGAACACCTCGTCGGCGAACATATCCACCTTCAGGGTGCGGACGAACTCCTCCGCGTCGGTGTCCTGCTGGCTCTCCAGCAGCTTGCGGACCCATTCGAAGTCCCCCTCGGTGCCCAGCTTCTGGTTGGCCATGCCCTGCTTATACTTCCAGTGGGCGGCAATGCCGTACTCCGCCGTCTGGTGCATCTCCCACGTCCGGATCTGCACCTCGAAGGGGATGCCCTCCCGGCCGATGACCGTGGTGTGCAGCGACTGATACATATTTGGCTTGGGGGTGCCGATATAGTCCTTGAACCGGCCCAGCACCGGCTTGAACATATCGTGGATACAGCCCAGCACATTGTAGCACTCCGGGATGTCGTCCACAATGACGCGGAAGGCATACAGGTCGTAAATTTCGTCCAGCGTCTTATTCTGGGCGTACATCTTCCGGTAGATGGAGTAAATGTGCTTCACCCGGCCATAGACGGTGCAGTGGATGCCCTCCTGGGCCAGGCGCTGCTGAATTTTCATCTGGATTCCGCCCAGAAATTCCTCGTGGGCGGAGGAGCGGTTTTGCAGCTCGCTCTCGATCTCCTTGTAGCCCACCGGGTCCAGATAGCGCAGGGACAGGTCCTCCAGCTCCCACTTCAGCTTCTGCATACCTAAGCGGTGGGCGATGGGGGCGTAGATCTCCATGGTCTCCAGGGATTTTTCCCGCTGCTTCTTCGGGGACTGATACTGCATGGTCCGCATATTGTGCAGCCGGTCGCAGATTTTGATGAGGATCACCCGGATGTCCTGGGCCATGGCCATGAACATCTTCCGCAGATTTTCCATCTGCTCCTCTTCCTTGGTGACGTACTGCATTTTGGTCAGCTTGGTCACGCCCTCCACCAGGGTGGCCACCGGCTCGCCGAAGCGCTTGGCGATCTCCTGGTGGGTGGTCTCGGTGTCCTCAATGCAGTCGTGGAGCAGGGCGGCAATGACGGAGTCGGTGTCCAGCTCCAGGTCGGCCACGATCTCCGCCACGGCGATGGGGTGGATGATATAGGGCTCGCCGCTTTTCCGCAGCTGCCCGTGGTGGGCGGAGTCGGCGTAGGTAAAGGCGTCGAACAGCCGCTTGGTGTCCAGATTGGGCGTGTAGGACGCCACTTTTTTCTCTAGCGCGTGGTATTGCTCTAAGATCGGGTCCATAGGTTCACCTCGTCTAATCTATCCAAAGCGCAGGGCCGCGCCCTGCTCAGGGTTCCTTGTTCGGGTACAGCTGGCTCCGCAGCCGCAGCAGGATGGGGGAGGCGTTCAGGTCCACCTTCTGCGCCGGGGTCTGTACCATAATTTGCAGCCGATCGGTGCGGCGGGTGAGGGCCAGCAGGCCCCGCTCCTCCATCACCTCCAGGCACAGCATGGTGCGGACGGGGGCCTCCCGCCGCCCGGCAAAGCGGGACACGCTGCGGGCAATGCGGGGCAGGGCGTCCTCCACCGGCCCGCCGGCGGCGGACTGGCGCACCAGCCAGCGCCACAGGGCGGCGAACTCCTCCCGCTCCGGCAGCAAGACCTGGGCCTCCTGGGGGGTGAGCGCCTCCCCCCGGGTGAAGCGGTCGTAGAGCGCCCGCTCCATCTGGGCCCGGGTGGGGGCGGGGCGCAGGTCGGCCACCTGCAGCTGCACCGTCCGGCTGCCCCGGAACTCGTTGATTTGGGGGTAGAAGGCCACATCCACCCGCCCGCCGGGGACCAGCCCCAGCTCGGCGGCGTTGGCGGAAAAATAGATGGCGTCCAGCAGAACGCCCCTGGCGTCCAGCCGCAGCTTCAGATGCCGCCCCCGGCCCACCTGAGAGAAAAACTGCACCTGCGCCCCGGAGAGAGACAGCAGCGGCCGGGGATTCCCCGTCCCGCAGGGCTCCAGCCGGTCCAGGGCCTCCACCTCGGGCACGGTGAGCAGCTGGGGGGGCACGGCGGCGTCTACCTCCAGCACCGAGGGCAGGACCGCGCCGCCGCTGGTGCGCCGCAGCTCCTCCCGCAGGCATTGGGCCAGGGCGGGGATGTTCTCCTCCCGCACGGTAAAGCCCGCAGCCAGGGCGTGACCGCCGAAGCTTTCCAGCAGGGGGGCCGCCGCCGTCAGCAGGCGGAACAGGTTCACGTCCCCCCAGGAGCGGCAGGAGCCCTTGCCCAGTCCGTGGTCCAGGCAGACCATAAAGGCGGGGCAGCCGTATTTCTCCGTCAGGCGGGAGGCCACGATGCCCACCACCCCCTGGTGCCACTGCTCCCCGGCCAGAACGATTACCCCGGACTGGGGCTCCCGGTCCAGGCGCTGGACGCACTGGTCAAAGATGTCCCCCTCGATGGTCTGTCGCTGGCGGTTCAGCTCGCACAGCTGCTGGGCCAGCAGCTCAGCCCGGGCATCGTCCTGGGTGAGCAGCAGCTCCCGGGCCACGTCGGCCTGACCCATGCGGCCCGCGGCGTTGATGCGGGGGGCCAGCAGATAGCCGATGGAGGTGGCCGTGACCGGCTTGTCCTCCACGCCCGCGCAGCGGATGAGATGGGCAAAGCCCTTCCGCCGGGCGGGATTCAGCCGCTCCAGCCCCGCCCGGACGATGGCTCGGTTTTCCCCCGTCATGGGCATGACATCGGCCACGGTGCCCACGGCGGCCAGGTCGCAGTAGTCGGCAAAGACGGCGTCCGCCCCCTCCGGCCCGGCCACAGCCATAGCCAGCTTCAGCGCCACGCCCACCCCGGCCAGCCCCTTGAAGGGATAGGGGCAGTCGGGCCGCTGGGGGTTCACCACCGCCTGGGCGGGGGGGAGGGTGTCCTTGCAGGCGTGGTGGTCGGTGATGACCACATCCATGCCCAGCTCCTTGGCGTAAGCCACCTCCTCCACGGCGGTAATGCCGCAGTCCACCGTGATGATGAGGGATACCCCCGCCCGGGCCAGCCGCTCCGCCGCCTCCCGGTTCAGGCCGTAGCCCTCCTCCAGCCGGTCGGGGATGTAGGCGGTGACCTGTCCGCCCCGGCGGGTGAGCACGTCCAGCAGCAGACAGGTGGAGGTGATGCCGTCCACGTCGTAGTCCCCGTAGACGGCGATGGACTCCTTCCGCTCCAGGGCCAGCCGGACCCGGGCCGCAGCCCGGTCCATCCCCGCCATGCCCATGGGGTCCAGCAGAGTCTCCCCCGCCGGGTCCAGCAGCCGCCGGGCCTGGTCGGCGCTCTCCACCCCCCGGGCGGACAGCACCAGCGCCAGCAGGGACGGCACCCCCGCCGCCTCCAGCGCCAGCCGCCCCCCGGGGCAGACGGGGGCGGTGCTCCACTCCTGATACTTCATGGCATCCGCCCCCTTTCCCCGTCCAATCCTTTTGTACAATTTTGCTCTATTATATCATAGAATACCCCCATTCTTCAAGCTAAAACCACCGGCCCCTTCCCGCCGCTTGTCTCCGGGGAAAAATCGTGATAAAATACGGGGCAAACAAAACTACAACCCAGGCCCTCCCCAGGGAATCGGCCGGAATACAAGGCAGGAAACACACATGAGAACTTATGAGGCCGGACAATTTGATATTGCGGTAATCGGCGCGGGGCACGCGGGCATCGAGGCCGCCCTGGCGGCGGCGCGGATGGGGCTGCGGACCCTGTGCTTCACCGTGAATCTGGATGCGGTGGGCAATATGCCCTGCAACCCCGCCATCGGCGGCACCGGGAAGGGCCACCTGGTCCGGGAGCTGGATGCCCTGGGCGGCGAGATGGGCCGGGCGGCGGACCGGGCCTGTATCCAATACCGCCTGCTGAACCGGGGCAAGGGTCCCGCCGTCTGGTCCCTCCGGGCCCAGGCGGACCGCCGGGAGTATCAGAAGGTGATGAAGCACACCCTGGAGCGCCAGGAAAACCTGTGGGTCAAGCAGGCCGAGGTGGTGGAGATTCGCACGGAGCAGGGGGCCGTCTCCGCCGTGGTCACCCACACCGGGGCGGTGTACCGCGTCCGGGCCGCCGTGGTGGCCACGGGCACCTATCTGGGGGGCCGGACCATCGTGGGCGACGTGGTGCGCCAGTCCGGGCCGGACGGCCTGTCTGCCGCCCTGCCCCTGACCCAGTGTCTCATCAGCCTGGGGCTGAGCATCCGCCGGTTCAAAACGGGCACGCCCCCCCGAATCAACGCCCGGAGCGTGGATTTCTCCCAGATGGAGCGCCAGCCCGGGGACGAGGACGGCCTGCGCTTCTCCTTCCAGACCGAGACCCCGCCGGAGAACCGGGCCGTCTGCTGGCTGACCTACACCAACCAGCGCACCCACGACATCATCCGCGCCAATCTGGACCGCTCCCCCCTGTACGACGGCACCATCGAGGGGGTTGGCCCCCGGTACTGCCCCTCCATTGAGACGAAGATTGTCCGCTTCCCCGACAAGGCCCGGCACCAGCTGTTCATCGAGCCCATGGGGCTGGACACGGAGGAGCTGTACGTCCAGGGCTTCTCCTCCTCCCTGCCGGAGGAGGTGCAAATCGAAATGCTGCACACCATCCCCGGCCTGGAGCGGGCGGAGATGACCCGCTGCGCCTACGCCATCGAGTACGACTGCGTGGACCCCACCCAGCTTCAGCCCACGCTGGAGACCAAGAAAATCTCCGGGCTATACGGCGCTGGGCAGTTCAACGGCTCCTCCGGCTATGAGGAGGCGGCGGTGCAGGGCTTTGTGGCCGGCGTGAACGCCGCGCTGAAGCTGCTGGGCCGTCCGCCCCTGGTCCTCCGCCGGGACCAGGGATACATCGGTGTGCTCATCGACGACCTGGTCACCAAGGGCACCAACGAGCCCTACCGCATGATGACCTCCCGCACGGAGTACCGCCTGCTCCACCGCCAGGACAACGCCGACCGGCGGCTTGCCCCCATCGGCTATGGGCTGGGGCTGATTTCCCGGGAGCAGTATGAGCAGGTACAGGAGAAATACCGGGCCGTGGAGCGGGAGGTGGACCGGCTGGAGCACACGGGCACCGCGCCCTCCCCCGCCCTGGATGCCTTGCTGGAGGCCCGGGGGGAGTCCCCGGTGAAGGACGGCGCCCGCCTGGCCGACCTGCTCCGCCGCCCCCGGCTCACCTATGCCGAGCTGGCCCCCTTCGACCCCGGCCGCCCCGCTCTGCCCCGGGAGGTGGCCCAGGAGGCGGAGATTTCCGTGAAATACGCGGGCTACATCGGCCGCCAGCTCCGCCAGGTGGAGGAGATGAAGCGCCTGGAGGACCGCCCCCTGCCCGCCGACCTGGATTACCTGTCCATCCACGGCATCCGCATGGAGGCCCGGCAGAAGCTGGCGGAGATCCGCCCCCAAAACCTGGGCCAGGCCAGCCGGGTGTCCGGCGTGTCCCCGGCGGACGTGTCCGTGCTGATGGTCTATCTGAAACAGAACGGCTGAGGTGATTCCCATGAAGCTAACACAAATTCGCGGCAATACCTGGGTGGCCGAGGGGCTGGAATTTATCCCCTTCTACCGCCTGGGCGGCGGCCGGGTGATTTTATTGGACACCGGCCTGCACCAGGAGCAGGACGACCTGAACGAGACCCTCCGGGCCAACGGCCTGACCCCGGCGGGCATCCTCAACTCCCACGCCCATGTGGACCACTGCGGCAACAACCGCTTTTTGCAGCAGACCTACGGCTGCTCCGTGGCCATGACCGCCCCGGAGGCCGCCATGTGCCAGAATCTCCTCACCCTCAAGTGCTACTACCTGCTCCTCTCCCCAGACATGGTGGAGCGGGAGGCGGGCTTTCTGGTCCACCGCCCGGACATCATCGTCCCGGAGGAGGACGGCCCCTTCTCCTTCCTGGGGGCGGAGTTCCAGATCCTCCACACCCCCGGCCACTCCGCCGGGCATATCTCCATCGTCACCCCCGACGGGGTGTGCTATGTGGGCGACGCCGCCCTCAGCCGGGAGACCCTCTCCGCCAAGCTGCCGTACAGCCTGTCCCACGCCCTGGCCGAGCAGAGCCGGAGCAAGCTGGCCGGGCTGAACTGCCATGCCTACGTCATGGCCCACCGGGGTGTCTGCGCCCCCGGGGCGTTTCCCGCCCTCATCCAGGACAACCAGGCCCTCCTCCGCCGCCGCGCCGGGGAAATTCTGGCCCTCATCGACCGCCCCATGACAGCCAGCGAAATCAACCGGGCCGTCTGCGCCCAGGACAAGCTCCTCACCCACAAGCCCACCCGCGCTCTGCGGTTTGAACGGAATATCCGGCTGTTCCTGGATTACCTGGTGGATACGGGGAAGGTGCAGCTGTCCTGCGAGGAGGGAACAATTTTGTATCGTGTGGAGTGAGGAGGTAGGAGTTAGGAGTTATCTGGCCCTTGGGCTGGTGCGGCTTGTACGGAAGTCACCCTCATCCGTCGCGGCAAAGCCGCGCCACCTTCCCCCTGAAAGGGGGAAGGCTGACCCCTCCACCGCTTCGCGGTCCCCCTCCCTACCCCTTTTGTCCCTTCGGGACATTTCCCCCTGATAGGGGGAATCGGCCCCTTTCAGGGGAGGTTATGCGGAGGCTGCCCT
>URTG01000082.1 GCA_900550705.1 uncultured Eubacteriales bacterium
GGGGAGCGGCCTGTCCCGCCCCGTCCAGCCTCCGGCGGGGCTCGGGGGGCAGGTCCATGTGGGGCACATGGAGCCGGGCGTTATACTCGTCAATGGCCTGGTCCAGATACTGGTCCACATGGGGGAACACGGTCCCCGCCAGGCCATAGGTGATGGAGGGGATGAAGTGCCCGCCGGGGCAGTAGGCATTCAGGGCCCTGCGGGTATAGTCCAGGATCTCCTCCGGCTGGGCGTCGGCCCGGTCAATGGCGGCACCCAGGCCGCCCATGAGTACCAGCTTGCCCCGCAGGTGCTGCTGGAGGGCGGGGATGTCGTTTTCGGGCAGCACCCCCTGCCACACCTGGATGCCGATCTCCGCCATGTCGTCCACGATGGGGGCCAGATAGGAGTCGGCGTGGTGGATGGCGATGACCCCCCGGGAGCGGATGTAGCCATAGAAGCGGCGGTAGGGCTCCTTGAAGAACTCCCGCCACATCTCCGGCTTCATGAACAGGGCGTTTTTGGTGCCCCAGTCGTCGTGGGTAAACAGCACGTCGGGCTGCAGGCCGTCGATGAGCATTTTGGCATAGGTCAGCCGGAACTGGGTGATGGATTCGATGAGCTCGTGCATCTCGTCCGGGTGCTCGTACAGGGCGGTGAGGGTGTTCTCAAAGTCCATAAGGAAGTGGCACTGCTCGAAGATGCCGGTGCCCATAAAGCCGGTGACCAGGCGGCCGTCCCCGGCGGCGGCGTGGGCGGCGGCACGGGCCTCCTCCCAGCCCTGGGTGCAGTTGGCCTCCAAGTCGGGGGCGTGGACCACCTCCCGCCAGCGCGTCACGTCGGGGCAGACGGTGAGCGCCGGGCTGTGGACGGGGATGGCCCCGGGGGCGTCCTCCGGGAAGTCGATGGTCACCCCCCACCGGTCCCGGCTGGTGCTGCCCCGCTTTCGGTTGCCCCGGAGAAAGACGTTGATGGGGTCGGCCAGGTACATGGCCAGGGCCTCATACTGGCGCAGCTGGCGCTCGGGCTGGCCGCCGGGACGGATCAGCTCCAGAAAGATCTCTTTGGGCGTAGACATGACGATCACTCCTCAGGATTATAAAACATAGGGATGAGCAAAACGCGAGTTTTGCAAAGTCGAGTCACAATATATAGGTTTTAAGCAAGTCGGATAGCACTATTTATTGTATAGTCTCATGAGCAAATCGGAATTTTGCTCATCCCTAATAGGAGAGCATATAGGGGTGAGACATCATGGAGCAAGATACGAGCGCAAGTAAAAAAACAATACTGAAAAAACGGACCTTCAAGGAACGGGTCGAGTCGATCTGTGATATGAAGAGCCTGACGGCGGAAGAAAAACGACAGGAACTGCGCGGATTCTATGCCAAGTATACCGCAGATGAAAAGACACTATATAAGCGGTATCGCAGGCTGAAGTTTGAAACAGAGCAACTGGGGACGCTTGTGCTGGGAACCATATTGGGAGCATTGAGTTCTGTTTTTTATAGCCGCCATGGGGAGACCATGGAGTGGGATCGCTGAATATGTCTGCTGGGGTGTCTTTGTGTGGCTCCCAGCCATCGGCTTTGTATGCTGGTACCTGCGAGTATATATGAGCAAAGATGTTTTGTTGGTATATCCGGTCGAAATGAAGCTGTTGGAGAAAGAACTGCGCATCTGGGATCTGCCGCCTTCCGCGCAAAAGAGCGAGTAAAAGGCGTGGTAGAGTGCAAACAAAAAGCCCGTTTGTATCACAGGACAAGGGCCTCATTTACAAGTCTGAGAAAAGACAAGGTGTAGGTAAAGGAGAGAGATGGCATGAAAAAGCATAAGACGGCACAAAGAGTGATGGGGATGGCGCTTTCGGCACTGGTATTGGCAGGGACGGCAGTTCAGCCGGCTTTGGCCTATGAGACCGGTGCACAGGCAGAGTCATCCCTGACGGTCATGAGCAGCAGCGAGTCGCTGTACCGCCCAAACCCTGTTTGCGGCACCTATCTGGGGATCAACGAGGACGGACTCTATGAGTTTGAGGCGACCATCCCCGCGGATGGGAACAATCAGCCAAGACCGTTGATGCCGGATCACTACTATTCCCGGCAAGTTATCAGCAATACGGATGTGCTGGGTGTCCGCGCCAGCTATTACTACGGCAAAAAGCCCGGAACCTCGGATATTACCTACTCCGTCAGTGAAAGCTCGGACGGTCCGTTTACCCCCAAGGCCATCGCTCATGTGACTGTGGTGAGCAAGGAGGACTATCTGGCCCTCACCGGTCTGGATCATATCCACAAGTGGTACTACAGCTATGACAGCGACGGTCCCACCTGCATCAAGGAGAGCGTCAGCTCCCGCAAATGTATGACCTGCGGGGAAAATCAGATCATCGAGGTAAGACCCAAGACGGAGCATCAGTACATCTACGCCTATACGGATAACGGCTATATCTATCGCTGCAAGGTCTGCAAGGCTGTTTATGAAGCGGACGAGACAACGAATCCCGGCACTGGGATTGGTAGCCAGACACCAGGAGGCAGCAGCGGCAGTCAGGCTCCTGAAAGCGGCAACGGAACGGCACAAGCACCGCACAGCCATAGCTGGAGCTATGAGACGAGAAAGGCGACCTGCGAGAAGGAGGGCGCGTCTATCCGGGTGTGCAGAGTCTGCGGAACGGAGGAGACCCTTTCCGCCACACCCAAGCTGGAGCATCAGTATGTGTCCAAGGTGACCACACCGGCTACCGCCACTAAAAGCGGTGTCCGGACCTACACATGCTCCCTCTGCGGAGACTCCTACACAGAGACTATCCAGAAGATCGGAGGTACAACAGAGTCTGCCATCGTGAAGGACCCTAACGCGAAGGCGGCGGTATCCAGCAATCAGGGAGAACAGAACTACAGCTGGTACGCCAGCAAGCCGGTCACCTCATACCTCTATGAACGGCAGGACGGGAACCTCACTCGTGTGGAGTGCATCGAGGGGAAGGTCGTCGTGGAGAACTACGACAGCAGCTTCCAACTTCTGACCTCGGACAGTGTCCCTATGGAGCTGGAGCTGTTCGGCGGCTTCTACGCAGGCGAGGGCTATAACTTCCTTATCTTCGGTCAGCAGAATCCGGAGGAGTCTCAGAGCAAGGAGGTCGTCCGGGTGGTGAAGTACTCCAAGGATTGGAAACGCCTGGATGCTTCCAGCCTGAAGGGTGCCAACACCACGATCCCATTCCGGGCAGGCTCCCTGCGCTGTGCGGAGTATAACGGGATGCTGTATATCACCACCAGCCACCAGATGTTCAAATCCAAGGACGGGCTGAATCATCAATCCAATCTGCTCATCGGCATCCGGGAATCGGACATGGCTATTACGGACAGCCGCTATGACGTGCTGTATGCCGCCACCGGCTATGTCAGCCACTCCTTCAATCAGTTCATTCTGGTGGACGACTCCGGACGGCTGGTGACGATGGACCATGGAGACGCCTACCCAAGATCGGCGGTGCTGTTCCAGTATAAGAACCCCGCGGGCAGCGAGAAGTTTGGCACTGCCTCCTACGGAGAGGTAATGACCTTTTACGGCGCCATCGGAGAGAACTACACGAACGCAGCTCTGGGAGGTCTGGCCGATTCCGGCAGAAATTATCTGTCCGTGATGAATACCGCGGCACAGGACGGGAGCGCGAACAGCAAAAGCGTAAGAAATGTTGTGCTGTATGTGACTGGCCAAAGCGACCTGAACAGCACGAAGACCGTCCAGCTGACGAACTACAGCGCGAATGGGAATACCAGCGCGTCTGTCCCGCAGCTGGTGAAGCTGTCGGAGGACCGATTCCTCGTGCTGTGGGAGATCAACACAATGGATCAGTATGGGAACTTTGAAGCGGACGGGACGATCTGCTATGCATTCGTGGATGGCAGCGGCAAGCAGATCGGACAGGCCCAGAGTGAAAAAGCACGGCTTTCCGATTGCCAACCAATTACAGTAGACGGCAAAGCGGTATGGTATGTCACTTCCAACAGTGCACCGAAGTTTTATGAGATCGATCAAAACGGTAACCTGACAGCATATAGCGCAGCTTCAAGTGGGACTCAGCAGCCGGGACAAACTGCGCCCGGTACGACGGAAAAACCAAACGAGACACTTCCGGGACAGTCGGCGTCGGGACTTGACTTCAAAGATGTCCCTGCGAACGCCTACTATCTGGATGCGGTAAAGTGGGCGGTCGATCAGAATATTACCGGAGGGACCTCTGCCAATACTTTCTCGCCTAACGCCTCCTGCACCCGCGCACAGATGGTGACCTTCCTGTGGCGGACCTTCGGATCTCCCCAGCCCAAGAGCGACAGCGGCTTTGCCGACGTGCCCGCCGACAGCTACTACGCCAAGGCCGTGGCCTGGGCCGTGGAGCACGGCATCACCCAGGGCACCAGCGAGGACCGGTTCTCCCCGGACGCGGTCTGCACCCGCGCCCAGGGCATCACCTTCCTGTACCGCATGGCCGGCTCCCCCGCCGCCTCCGGCAGCGCCGGCTTCCTGGATGTGGCGGACAGCGACTACTTCGCCTCCCCCGTCCTCTGGGCCAAGACCCAGAACGTCACCGGCGGCGTGGGCAACGGCCTGTTCGGCTCCGCCGACCGGTGCACCCGCGCTCAGATCGTCACCTTCCTCTACCGCGCATTCGGGGAATGATCCCGTTTCAGACCCAGCCGCAGCCAACGCTGCGGCTGGGTTTTTGTTCCCCCGTGATCCTTCGGCTGGCTTGCTTAAAAAAAGAGCCGAGGCGAAAACGCCTCAGCGGCTGAATTAAAAAACAGATCCGAAGCGAAACGCTTCGGATCTGGGGGAGGGACTGCCGTAAAACGGCAGGATCGACGCAAATTCTGTTGTGCTTCCATCAGGAGATGGTATTCAAAAACCGCAGGAAGGCGGCCTTGCCCTCCGGGGTGCGCTTGTAGACACCGGCGTGCTCCAGCACCTGGGCGAAGACCAGGCCGGTCTCCTTCTCCACGATGTCCAGGGCGTTGTCCTGGGTGATGGTGTACTTGCCCCGGAAGCCCTCGGCCCAGTCGGCGTGCTTTTCCGTCAGCGGGTCCTTGTGCAGGTCCGCGCCGGAGACCAGGCCCTCGGCCACGGCGGCCAGCTCCGCCTTTAACCGGGCGGGGAGGACGGCCAGACCCATGACCTCGATCAGGCCGATGTTCTCCTTTTTGATGTGGTGCAGCTCTGCATGGGGGTGGTAAAGCCCCAGGGGGTGCTCCGGCGTGGTGAGATTGTTCCGCAGCACCAGGTCCAGCTCAAAGGCCCCGTCCCGCATCCGGGCGATGGGGGTAATGGTGTTGTGGGGCACCCCGTCGGTCTCCGCCAGAATGACGGCAGCCTCGTCCGTATACCCCCGCCAGGCGGTGAGGATGCGGTCGGCCAGCTCGATGAGCTGCTGGGGGTCCTGGCAGGACAGCCGGACCACCGACATGGGCCACTTGACGATGCCCGCCGTCACGTCGGCAAAGCCGGGGAAGGCGAAGGGCGTCTCCACCGGGGCCTTGGCCATGGCGAAGGTGTAGTGTCCCCCCTGGAAGTGGTCGTGGGCCAGAATAGATCCGCCCACAATGGGCAGATCGGCGTTGGAGCCCACAAAGTAGTGGGGGAACTGCCCCACAAAGTCCAGCAGCTTGCCGAAGCAGGCCCGGTCGATCTTCATGGGGGTGTGGACGCGGTTGAAGCAGATGCAGTGCTCGTTGTAATACACATAGGGGGAATACTGTAAAAACCAGGGGGACCCGTGGATGGTGATGGGCACTACCCGGTGATTCTGCCGGGCGGGGTGGTTCAGCCGGCCGGCGTAGCCCTCGTTCTCCGCGCACAGCAGACAGCGGGGGTAGTCAGAGGCGGGCAGCTCCCGGGCGGCGGCGATGGCCTTGGGGTCCTTCTCCGGCTTGGACAGGTTGATGGTGATGTCCAGGTCGCCGTAGTCGGTGGAGACCTTCCACTGCATATCCTTGGCAATGCGGTCCCGGCGGATGTAGTTGGTGTTCTGGCTGAACTGATAGTACCAGTCGGTGGCCTCCCGGGGGGAGCGCTGATACTTCTCCCGGAAGGCAGCGATCACCTGGGCGGGTCGGGGGGTCAGGCGGCCCATCAGGGCCGTGTCCAGCAGGTCGCGGTAGACCACGGAGTTCTCAGCCAGCACACCCCGGGCGTAGGCGTCGTCCAGCAGCGCGTTCAAAACGGCGGGCAGGTCGATGTCCCCCCAGGTCTGGCCCGGGTCGGTGTAGCTGTCCAGCTTCAGCACCTCCAGCACGGCGTTGGTGGCCCAGAGGGTCTCCGATGCGTCAATCAGCCCGGTGCGGAGGGCGTAGGTGACCAGTTGGGAGACGGCGGCGTCGATCATAGCGTTTTCCTCCGTTCAGGCGTTGTAGCCGTGGGGATGGCTCTGATGCCAGGCCCAGGCAGTGGACACGATGGTCTCCAGGTCGGCGAACCGGGGCTTCCAGCCCAGGACGGACTTGGCCTTCTCTGAGGAGGCCACCAGCTGGGCGGGGTCCCCGGCCCGGCGGGGGCAGATTTCCGCGGGGATGGCGTGGCCGGTGACCTTCCGGGCCACGTCGATGACCTCCTTCACCGAGAAGCCCACGCCGTTGCCCAGGTTGAACACGTTGTTCTCCCCGCCGTTCATCAGGTAGTCCAGGGCCAGGATGTGGGCCTGGGCCAGGTCGGTGACGTGGATGTAGTCCCGGATGCAGGTGCCGTCGGGGGTGGGGTAGTCGTCGCCGAAGATGGAGATTTTCGCCCGGGTGCCGTTGGGCACCTGAAGGATCAGGGGGATCAGGTGGGTCTCCGGGTCGTGGGCCTCGCCGATGGCCCCGGAGGGGTGGGCGCCGCAGGCGTTGAAGTACCGCAGGGCCACATAGCGCAGGCCGTGGGCCTGGCTGGTCCAGCGCATCATCTTCTCCATGGACAGCTTGGTCTCGCCATAGCAGTTGGTGGGCACGGTGGGGTCGCTCTCCAGAATGGGCACCCGCTGAGGCTCGCCGTAGGTGGCGGCGGTGGAGGAGAAGACGATCTTGTCCACCCCGTGGGCCACCATAGACCGCAGCAGCACGGTGGTGCCGTACAGGTTGTTGTCGTAATACTTCAGGGGGTCCTTCATGGACTCGCCCACCTGGGAGGAGGCGGCGAAGTGGATGACACCGTCGATGTGCTCGGTCTGGAACAGCTTGTCCATAGCCGCCCGGTCCCGGATGTCCGCCTGATAGAAGCGTGCCTTGGGGTGGACGGCGGCCCGGAAGCCGGTGAGCAGGTTGTCGGCCACCACCACGTCCCGTCCGGCCTGGATGAGCTCGTACACAGTGTGGGAACCGATATATCCGGCTCCGCCCAGAACAAGAATTGCCATAGTTTTTTCCATCCTTCCTGTGTCGGGGCGGAAAGGCCCCAAATTCGATAACAGATCGAGATTTTTTCAAATAAAAATACAAATTGAGATATAAACTGCCGCCCGGGGCAGCTTGACAAGAACAAAATAGCATGTTCAGCTCCGGTTTTCAAGGGAGTGTATGCTTTTTCCATGGCACTGCGGGCAAAAAAGGACAGATTTCCCCCGCTTTCGGGCCTGGGGCGTGGTATGCTCA
>URTG01000083.1 GCA_900550705.1 uncultured Eubacteriales bacterium
AAGCCAATTCGTGGTATCATTGGAGCAAGGAAAAAGGCAAGAATTGTCGTCTCCCATAGGAGGAAGTTTCATGAAGTTTTTTGAAGCGGTTCCTGGTGAGCTTTTTTCACCTTTGGCCTCGCCCAACCGCGCATTATACGCAGATGCACTGGATGTGCTGTACACCGCGTGAACTGCAGGAGAATATCCAACGATATACTGATTTTAGAACATATCTGAAATTCGACCTGGAAACCACGGATCAAAACGGAGCAAGGCAGATGCTTTCTCAGACCTTGAATACAAAGTCCGGCGGTGAAACGCAGACTCCTTTTTATATTGCTGTCCTGGCCTCCTTCGCTCAGCTCTACCGTGTGAACGATACATCCAGCTTCGGCAATACCGTCCGGTTGGCAGTATTTGATGAAGCATTTAACAAGATGGATAGTGACCGAATTATCGAGAGTGTTCGCCTCCTGCGAAAGATGGGTTTGCAGGCCATTATCTGTACGCCGCCGGATAAGGTCTCAGATATTATGCCTATTGCAGACCGCACGTTGCTGGTAAACAAGGACAAATACAGAATCCTGAATTATGGTGTTACCATTGAGCAGGAAGTATTCTTGAATGAATCAGAGACAACAGCGAAAATCATGTAACCCAAACTGTCGAAAAAGCGGTGAAGCCACTTTTTCGACAAGCTGAATTGGGCACTTGTTCCGTAGGTATGAATTCCGAACAAAATGCAGGAAAATCCCGTTTTTTCCGAAGGATTCCGGCTTGCAATCCGCTTCCTTCCGTGTTATAGTAGCGAAGACTGCAAATAGGTCTGAAGCTCCGCCCTTTCTGCGGGGCTTTTGGGGCAAATCTGCCCATCCACATTCGATGCTCGCCCCGGGCGGCCGGTCGGCGGGGGTCCGTTGAACCCAAAAAATAGGAAGGAATGGAAACTCACATGGAACCCACTTGTTCTCCTGCGGAGATCGCCCAGAAATACGCTGGGATCGGTGCCGCAAAGGCAAAGCGCAGCACGGTGCTGCTCATTCTTCTCGGCATTCTGGCCGGTGCGCTGATCGCCCTGGGCAGCGCCGCCACCAACACCGCGGTCTACGGCATTCAAGAGGTCTGGACTGCCCGGATGATCTGCGGCCTGCTGTTCCCCTTCGGCCTGGGCATGGTGGTGATCATGGGCGCGGAGCTGTTCACCGGAAACTGCCTCATCGCCATCTCCGTGCTGGACCGCCGCTGCACCGTGGGCCAGATGACCCGCAGCCTGGTCATTGTCTACCTGGCCAATCTGGTGGGCTCCCTGCTGGTGTCTGTGGGCTGCGCCTGGTTCGGACAGCTGAACTACTCCGGCGGCGCGCTGGCCGTGTACACCATGAAGGTGGCGGCGGGCAAGTGCGCCCTGCCCTTCCAGAACGCGGTGGTGCTGGGCTTTTTGTGTAACCTCCTGGTCTGCCTGGGCGTGCTGATGGCCATGGCCGCCAAGGATGTCCCCGGCAAGATCATGGGCGCGTTCCTGCCTGTGGCCTACTTCGTGCTGTGCGGCTTTGAGCACTGCGTGGCCAATATGTACTACATCCCCGCCGGTCTCATGGCCAAGGCTGTGCCCGCCTACGCCCAGCTGGCCGCCGAGAGCGGTCTGGACCTGTCCGCGCTGACGGTGTCCAACTTCGTGCTGAAGAACCTGGTGCCCGTCACCATCGGCAACATTCTGGGCGGCGTGTTCCTGGGCTGGCTCATGTGGTTCTGCCACCTGCGGGGCGCGAAAAACTAAATCTGTTTGATAACGCGGAGCGTTCCGACCGGGAACGCTCCGCGTTTTTACTCCTCTGGGACCCCCGCCTTCTGGGGCAGACGGTCACAGCACGTTCACCAGACTGGCCTGCTCCATCTCCGCCAGCAGGGTCAGCTGGGCCATCAGCTCGGCGTTGGCGGCAAAATACTGGTCCGGCTCCTCCAGGGCCAGGTATTGGAACACGGTGCGGAAGGTCCGCAGAATTTCGTCGGTGTCGGAGTGCCGCAGCACGGTGTGGAGATAGAAGTGCTGCCCCTGCCAGCGGTCGTAGGCCGTCTGGGTGGTCCGGGCCGCCCGCTCCCACTGGTCCTGCCCGGCCAGGGTCTGGGCCTGGTCCAGCTCCCGGCACAGGCTCTCGGTCAACGTCCGGGCATACCAGGCGTTGACCAGGCTGCCCGCCAGCAGGAGCAGCAGCAGGGCTGTCCCGCCCAGCAGTCGCTTCACGGCTTGTCCTCCTTTCGCACCAGATAGGGGGGCCGGGTGCCGTCGGCCATCATCAGAAACACCTGCTCCTGCCCGGGGCAGCGGGCCTGACGGAGCTGCTTGGCCAGCCAGCTCCGGTCCCGGCCCAGGGCGGTGAGATTGCGGTCCAGCACCCGTCCGTCGCTGATGAGGACCAGGGGCAGGGTCTCCTCCGCCACGGTCCGCCCCAGCTGGGCGGCGGTGGGGGGCTTCTCCCTGGCGTAGGGCAGGACAGACAGCTGACCGCTGGTCTCCAGAATGGCATACTGCACCGCCGAGGGGTCGGCGTAGCCCTTGCCCCGCAGCTCCTCCAGCAGCTCGTCGATGGTCAGCCGGTTCCGGGCCATCTCCCGCTGGTCCAGCACACCGTTGCGGATAATCATGCTGGGCCGGCCGCACAGCAGGGTGCGGAAGCGCACGCTTTTCACCGTCAGCACCGACATCAGGGTGGACAGCGCCAGCAGCGTCAGAATCGGCACCACCCCGGTGAGCAGCGGAATACCGAAGTCCTGCATGGGCACCGAGGCCAGGTCCGCAATGATGAGCGACAGCACCAGCTCCGAGGGCTCCAGCTCCCCCACCTGCCGCTTTCCCATCAGCCGGATGCCCGCCACGATGAGCAGGTAGAGCACGGCAGTCCGCACAAATCCGGTAAACAAAAATGCGCCCCCCCTTCTTTTTTCTCAGTATGCCTAGCTTTCCGGCGGACTATCCAAAAATCTGTAAAAAAATAATAGGAAAAAGGGGAGCCAGCATCTTGCAAAACCGCGCAAAATCCGATACAATATCTTGAAACGGTTTGCGCTGCTCCGGCACCCGCCGCGGGCCGTGCAGCGGCAGGCAACTGAGAACTGGAACGGAAGGCGTGTGAGAAGATAATGAAAGCGACCTTGATTCTGGCCAACGGCAGCGTATTCTCCGGGACCAGCATCGGCAGCACCTCCGACCGGGTGTGCGAGATGGTATTCAATACCGCGATGACTGGCTATCAGGAGATTCTGACCGATCCCTCCTATGCGGGCCAGGGCATTGTGATGTCCTACCCCCTCATCGGAAACTACGGTGTGAACCACGAGGATAACGAGTCCGGCCGTCCCTGGGCGGAGGCCTTTGTCGTGCGGCATCTGTCCCCCCGGGGCAGCAATTTCCGCTGTGAGGACTCCTTGGACAACTATTTGAAGAAGCACGATATTACCGGCATCGAAGGGGTGGATACCCGTGCGCTGACGAAAATACTCCGCAGTCAGGGGAGCATGAATGGCATGGTCACCTGTGCGGAGCATTTTAATGTCGCCGAGGCGCTGGAGAAAATCCGCGCCTATCGGGTGGAGGGCACCGTGGAGCGGGTCTCCCGCAAGCAGCCCGAGGACTGTCCCGCCTATGGCGAGGAGAAGCGCCGCGTGGCCATGATGGACTTCGGCGTGAAGCAGAACATGATCGAGTGTCTGCGCCGCCGGGGCTGCCACGTCACCGTCTTCCCCGCCCACACCCCCGCAGAGACCGTTCTGGCCGGCGGGTTCGACGGCGTGATGCTCTCCAACGGCCCCGGCGACCCCGCCGATAACGTGGAGATCATCGCCGAGGTCCGCAAGCTGTATGACAGCAGCATCCCCATGTTCGCCGTCTGCCTGGGCCACCAGATCCTGGCGCTGGCCACCGGCGCCAAAACCGGCCGCCTGGACTACGGCCACCGGGGCGGCAACCACCCCGTCCGGGACCTGGAGGCCGGCCGGGTGTTCATCACCAGCCAGAACCACGGCTACATGGTCCTGTCTGACACTGTGGACCCCGCTGTGGCCACCGTGTCTCACGTCAACGTGAACGACGGCACCTGCGAGGGTCTGCGCTACAAGCGCCCCAACTGCTTTACCACCCAATTCCACCCCGAGGCCAGCCCCGGCCCCAAGGATACGGAATATCTGTTCGACCGCTTTATTGCTTCCATGGGAGGTGACCGATAATGCCGAAGAATCCGAATATCAAAAAGGTCCTGGTCCTGGGCTCCGGCCCCATCATCATCGGCCAGGCCGCTGAGTTTGACTACGCCGGCACCCAGGCCTGCCGCGCCCTGAAGGAGGAGGGCGTGGAGGTCGTTCTGGTGAACTCCAACCCCGCCACCATTATGACGGATAAGGACATCGCCGACCACGTCTATATCGAGCCGCTGAACATCCCCTCCGTCACCCAGGTCATCGAGATGGAGCGCCCCGACTCCATCCTGCCCACCCTGGGCGGCCAGACCGGCCTGAACCTGGCTATGGCCCTGCATGAGAACGGCACCCTGGCCAAATACGGCGTGAAGCTGCTGGGCACCAGCCCCGAGTCCATCCGCAAGGCCGAGGACCGCCAGGGCTTTAAGGACTGCATGGAGGAGATCGGTCAGCCCTGCGTCACCTCTAAGGTGGTGGAGAGCGTAGAGGACGCCGTGGCCTTCGCCCAGGAGATCGGCTACCCCGTGATCGTCCGTCCCGCCTACACCCTGGGCGGCACCGGCGGCGGCATCGCCTATGACCGGGCCAGTCTGGAGGAGATCTCCGACCGCGGCATCACCCTGTCCCGGGTGGGCCAGGTGCTCATCGAGCGCTGCATCGCCGGCTGGAAGGAGATCGAGTTCGAGGTCATGCGCGACTCCGCCGGCAACGTGATCCAGGTCTGCTCCATGGAGAACATCGACCCCGTGGGCGTCCACACCGGCGACTCCATCGTGGTGGCCCCCACCCAGACTCTGGCCAACAAGGAGTTCCAGATGCTGCGGACCGCCGCCCTGGACATCATCTCCGCCCTGGAGATCGAGGGCGGCTGCAACTGCCAGTTCGCCCTGAACCCCGACTCCTATGAGTACGCGGTCATCGAGGTCAACCCCCGTGTGTCCCGCTCCTCCGCCCTGGCCTCCAAGGCCACGGGCTACCCCATCGCCAAGGTGGCCGCCAAGATCGCCCTGGGCTACACCCTGGACGAGATCCCCAACGCCGTCACCGGCAAGACCACCGCCTGCTTCGAGCCCACCCTGGACTACTGCGTGCTGAAGATCCCCCGCCTGCCCTTCGACAAGTTCACCACCGCCAGCCGCACCCTGGGCACCCAGATGAAGGCCACCGGCGAGGTCATGGCCATCGCCAACTCCTTCGAGGGCGCGCTGATGAAGGCCATCCGCTCCCTGGAGCTGAACGTCCGCGCCCTGAAGCTGGACAAGCTGGAGGGCCTGTACACCGACGAGATCGAGGATATGCTGGTCAACGTCACCGACGAGCGCCTGTTCGTGGTGGCCGAGGCCCTGCGCCGGGGCTTCTCCCCCCAGAAGATCAACCACATCACCAAGATGGACATCTGGTTCCTGGACGGCTTCCAGCGCATCATCGACATGGAGGAGGAGCTGAAGCAGTGCAAGGGCGCTCCCGACGCCGACACGCTGAAGCGCGCCAAGGAGATGTGCTTTGCCGACAGCTATATCGGCGCTCTGTGCGGCATGAAGCAGGCCGAGGTCAAGTCCCTGCGGGAAAAATACGGCATTATCCCCTCCTTCAAGATGGTGGATACCTGCGCCGCCGAGTTCGACGCCGAGACCCCCTACTACTACTCCACCTACGACGGGGAGAACGAGGCCGTGCAGGCCGACTCCGGCAAGCGGAAGGTCCTGGTCCTGGGCTCCGGCCCCATCCGGATCGGCCAGGGCATCGAGTTTGACTACTGCTCCGTCCACTCCGTCTGGGCGCTGAAGCGCCTGGGCTGCGAGACCATTATCGTCAACAACAACCCCGAGACCGTGTCCACCGACTTCGACGTGGCCGACAAGCTGTACTTCGAGCCGCTGACCGCCGAGGACGTGCAGAACATCGTGGAGCAGGAGAAGCCCTGGGGCGCTGTGGTCCAGTTCGGCGGCCAGACCGCCATCAAGCTGGCCAAGGCCCTCACCGAGATGGGCGTGCAGATCCTGGGCACCTCCTCCGACGGCGTGGACGCCGCCGAGGACCGGGAGCGCTTCGACGAGATCCTTCAGAAGTGCAGCATCCCCCGCGCCAAGGGCCGCACCATCTTCACCACCGAGGAGGCGCTGGCCGCCGCCCACGAGCTGGGCTACCCCGTGCTGGTCCGTCCCTCCTACGTGCTGGGCGGCCAGGGCATGGAGATCGCATACTCCGACCGGAATATCGAGGAGTTTATGAAGATCATCAACCTCACCGTGCAGGAGCACCCCATCCTGGTGGACAAGTACCTGATGGGCCGCGAGCTGGAGGTGGATGGCGTGTTCGACGGCGAGGACATCCTCATCCCCGGCATTATGGAACACGTGGAGCGGGCCGGTGTCCACTCCGGCGACTCCATCGCCGTCTATCCTCCCCTGCACCTGGAGCAGAAGCACCGGGACCTGATCCTGCAGCACACCCGGAACATGGCCAAGCACCTGGGCGTCATCGGCCTGATCAACGCCCAGTATATCCTCTATGACGACGACATCTATGTCATTGAGGTCAATCCCCGCTCCTCCCGCACCATCCCCTATATCTCCAAGGTCACCGGCGTGCCCATCATCGACCTGGCCACCAAGGTCATGCTGGGCCAGAAGCTGAAGGACCTGGACTACGGCACCGGCATCTACAAGGAAGCCAGCTACTACGCGGTCAAGGCCCCCGTCTTCTCCTTCGAAAAGCTGACCGACGTGGACACCGGCCTGGGCCCCGAGATGAAGTCCACCGGCGAGGTCCTGGGCATTGCTGAGACCTTCCCCCAGGCGCTGCTGAAGGCCTTCAAGGGCTGCGGCCTGCGGGCCCCCAAGCGCGGCGGCCGCATCATCATCACCGTGAAGGACGAGGACAAGCATGAGATCGTCTCCATCGCCCGTGGCTTTGAGGAGATGGGCATCGAGCTGTACGCCACCTCCGGCACCTGCGACGCCCTGAACGAGGCCGGCGTGGAGTGCAAGCGGGTGAACCGCGTCTCTCAGGCCCACCCCAACATTCTGGACATGATCGCCTCCGGCACCGTGGACCTGATCATCAACACCCCCACCAAGGGCCGCAAGCACGACACCGACGGCTTCAGAATCCGCCGCTCCGCCGTGGAGCACGGCGTGGGCTGCGTCACCGCCGTCGATACCGCCCGTGCCCTCCTCACCGTCCGGCAGCAGAGCCGCGCCGAGGAGCTGGAGCCCATCGACATCACCAAGATCTAAGGAACCTAACAAAACCCCCGGCGTCTCCTTTGGGGACGCCGGG
>URTG01000084.1 GCA_900550705.1 uncultured Eubacteriales bacterium
GAGCGTTTGATAAGATAGTACATCGTTATCCTTGGTACTTTATTGGCGCTATCATGCTTGGAGCTTTCATTATAAGCCCAGGGGAAGGCTGAGGGGCATAAAACAGAACCCCCGCGCTCCGCCGCAAGGCAAAGCGCGGGGGTTCGGTTTTCATTCAGAGCAGGCTCAGGGGTTGACAAACTCCAGGCCCGCGCCCTTGACGGCCTCGTAGCCGGACTTGACCTCGTCGGTCCACTTGGTGTAGTCGGCGGAGCGGAGGGCGTTGGCGGCGGTCTGCTTCCACACGGGGTCGCCGGCGGCCACATAGTACATGATGTGCCAGCCCTTGGTGGAGCTGCCGGTGTTCTGGACGATGCCGGTGTCGCCGGGCTGACGGGCGGAGTCCAGGGCCCAGTCGGTGAAGGTCTGGACATAGCCGGAGCTCTTGTTGATGTTGGAAATCAGACCGCCGTTCGCGGCAGAGCCGGAGTCGGCGCTGTTCTCGGTGGCCAGCTGGGCGAAGGAGTCCTCGGTGGCGTCGCCGGACTTCCACTGCTCCAGCAGGTCCTCGGCCTTGGTCTTGGCGGCGGCGTACTGCGCGTCGGTGGGCTGGTCGGCCCCGTCGTCCGTCTCAGCGGCCACCAGGATGTGGCGGACGGTGGCGGTGGCGGAGTCGTCCCGGGCGCGGCCCTCGTAGCGGACGACGTAGTAGTAATAGCTGGTGTCGCCGGCGTCATACTCGGCCAGGTCCACGTCGCCGTTCTTGCGGGCGGCGTCCAGCATCCACTCGGAATAGGCGCTGTTCAGGTTGGAGCCCACCCGGGTGTCGTGGACGCTGGAGCTGAACAGGTCGTCGGCGTACTCGTCGGCCAGAGCCTGGGCGTCGCTGCCGGACTGGAGCTTGGCCTGAATCTCCTGGGCCTTGGCCTTGACGGCGGCCTTGGCCTCCTCCAGCTTGGCGGCCTTCTCGTCGTCGGTCATGTCGATGGTGTTGCCGTCGGCATCGGTGGTCTCCACGGTGGCCTGAAGGGCAAACTGGGTCAGGGTGAAGGTGTCCAGCGTGTCGGCGTTCTCCTGATAATAGGTCTCGCAGGCGGCGTCGTCATAGGTCAGGGAGTCGGAGTAGCTGCCGGAGTAGTCGCTGGCCAGGGCCTGCTGGGTGGCCAGCTTCACCAGCTCCTTGTAGCTCATATAGGGGCCGAAGACGGCGTGGATATAGGCGTCGCGGCTGCCGTAGCCCGCGCCGGCCCAGGCGGACTCCAGCTGCTTCAGGGAGTCGTCCAGCTGGGTCTGGGCGTCGTCAGACAGGGTGTAGCCCTCGGCGTTGGCCTTGTCGGCCAGGGCGGCGCTGGTGACCATGGAGTCCAGGGCCTGCTCCACCAGGTAGTCGTACCAGGTCTGGCCGCTGTCGCTGTCATGGACCTGGTCCTTCAGGGAGGTGGAGGTGTCGAAGGGGGTGATGCCGAAGTTGCCGTAGTAGTAATTCAGCAGGTTGTTCTTGGTGCTGGAGTAGTAATACTGCACATCGGCAGCGGTGTACTTGACCCCGTTGATGGTCACGGCGGTGGTGTGGCGCTGGATGATGCCGCTGTTGAACACCACCAGGGCGATGGCGGCCACGGCGCAGATGATGCCCACCACGGTATACAGGATCATGCTGCGGCGCTCGTCCTGTTTCTCCTTGTGGCGCTTGTCCTTGCGGCGGTCGCCGCCCAGGATCGCGGCCTCAGTGCCGGGCTTGTTTTCGTTGGATGCACTCACTCTTGTTTCAGTCCTCTCGTTGTGATCGGGGAAGCGGCCGGGACGGCCGAATCCGTGTGTCCGAAATATTATACTAAAAACTGCCCATACTTGCAAGGGGCGGGGGCGAAGAAAGCGCGGCTTTTTACAGATTGTTCACGGTTTTTACACCCTTTATTTATTATTTCCGTGCTATGCTGGGGGAGACAAAGGAAACGGCCCCCAAAAACCGGGGCCGGGACCGGATATGAGAGGATGGAAGGTCGCATGGACGACAGACAACTTTCCTGGCGGCAGCGGGGGGCGCTGTGGCTCCGGCTGGGCATCCGGCTGGCGCTGTTTTTGCTGGCGCTCTGGCTGCTGCGGCGGTTTGGCGGGGCGGCGCTGTCGCTGCTGGCGCCGTTTCTGGCGGCGCTGGTGGCGGCGGCGATCCTGCACCCGGCGGTGCAGTGGTTCGAGCGGAAAACCCACTGGTCCAGACCCCTGCTCGCCGGGCTGCTGCTGGTGGCTCTGCTGGCCGCCGTGGGGGTGAGCGTGGGCCTGCTGGGCTATGCGGCGGGGAACGAGCTGGTCTCTCTGGCCCAGAACTGGGGCGGACTGCTGGCCCGGCTCCAGAGCGCGATGGACGGGATCGAGGCGCTGTTTGCCCAGCTGTGGACCCTGGTGCCGCCCCAGTGGAACCAGTCGGTGCAGTCGGTGACCGACGGGCTGCTGGACTGGCTGAACACCGCCACCCCCGGTCTGCTGAACACCCTGCTGGACTACACCACGGACAAGGCGATGGGTCTGCCCGCCTTTGTGGTGGCGGCGGTGATCTGCATCATGGCCACCTTCTTTCTTACCGCGGACTATCCCCAGCTCCGGGACAGGGCGGTGCGGCGGCTGGACCCGGGGCTGCTGCATTTTCTCGGCCAGGTCCGGAAGACGGCCCTGGGGGCCTTCGGCGGGTATCTGAAGGCAGAATTTTTGCTGTCTGTGGGGGTGTTCTTCATCCTGGGGGTGGGCTTCTGGCTCACGGGGCAGACCTATGGTCTGCTGCTGGCCCTGGGACTGGCGGTGCTGGACTTTATCCCCATCATCGGCGCGGGCACGGTAATGGTCCCCTGGGCCGTGGTGGCCTTTTTGACGCAGGACTACCGGACGGCGGCCTCCCTCATGGCCGTCTGGGGGGTGATCGTCCTGTTCCGGCGGGTGATGGAGCCGAAATTTGTGGGCGACCAGACGGGGCTGTCCCCCATCCTCTCGCTGCTGAGCATTTACGTCGGCATGAAGCTGGGGGGCGTGGGCGGCATGATCCTGGGTCCTGTGGTGGCCCTGGTGCTGCTGAATCTGGTGGAAATGGGGCTGTTCACCGGTCTGCGGGCCGATGTGGACGCTGCGGCGGCGGACATTGCCGCAATCTTGTCCCAGCGGCCGGAGAAGCCCTGAAGATCCCCGGGGCAGTCTGGGGATTTTCGACAAAAACGGGGGAATTGCGGCCAGCGGCTTGCAATTCCCCCGGGATTGTGCTATAAATAGAACCAGTTGAACTGTAAAATGCGTTGAACGGGAAAATAGGGTCCCAACGCTTGGCAGAGAGAGGCGGTCGTCGGCTGAAAGCCGCCTCGGAGCGCGGCCCTTGGTTCGCCCGGGAGCGGTCTGCGAGAGCAGAACGGGGTCCTCCCCCCGTTATCCAGGAGAGAGTGCGCGCCTCGGCGCGAATGCGGGTGGTACCGCGGAAGGCTGGCCTTTCGTCCCAATGTGTGGGAGGAAAGGCTTTTTTGCTGCCCAAATCGGGCGGCACACACCAGGAAAGACTATTCCAAAAGGAGTTTTCACCATGAAAGAACAGTTAGCAAAGATTCGCGCCCAGGCGCTGGCCGCCTTTGAGCAGGCCAAGGACACCGCCGCCCTGGACGCCCTGCGGGTGCAGTATCTGGGCAAGAAGGGCGACCTGACCGCCGTGCTCAAGCAGATGGGCAAGCTGTCTGCCGAGGAGCGCCCCGCCATGGGCCAGCTGGCCAACGAGGTCCGCTCCGCCCTGGAGGCCGCCATCGAGGCCGCCTCCCAGAAGCTGGAGGCCGCCGCCCTGGAGGCCAAGCTGAAGGCCGAGGCGGTGGACGTGACCATCCCCGGCACCCCCGTGGCCATCGGCCACAAGCACCCCATGTACAGCGCCCTGGACGAGATCAAGGACATCTTCGTGGGCATGGGCTTCACCGTGCTGGACGGCCCCGAGGTGGAGCTGGCCTACTATAACTTCGACCGCCTGAACGCCGAGGAGGGCCACCCCTCCCGGGATTGGTCCGACACCTTCTATTTCGACACCGACAGCCGGGTCATGCTCCGCAGCCAGACCAGCCCCATGCAGGTCCACGCCATGGAGACCATGCAGCTGCCCATCCGCATCATCGCCCCCGGCCGGGTGTACCGCAAGGACGAGGTGGACGCCACCCACTCCCCCATGTTCCACCAGGTGGAGGGCATGGTCATCGACAAGGGCGTTACCATGGCCGACCTGAAGGGCACCCTGAACGCCGTGGTGGAGCAGCTGTTCGGCAAGGGTACCGTCACCCGCTTCCGCCCCCACCACTTCCCCTTCACCGAGCCCAGCTGCGAGATGGACGTGCAGTGCCACAAGTGCGGCGGCAAGGGCTGCCCCACCTGCAAGGGCGAGGGCTGGATCGAGGTGCTCGGCGCCGGCATGATCCATCCCCGGGTGCTGGAGATGAGCGGCATCGACCCGGAGGTCTATTCTGGCTGGGCCTTCGGCATGGGCCTGGAGCGCCTGGCCATGCGGCAGTTCAAGATCGCCGACCTGCGTTTGATTTTTGAAAACGACGTAAGATTCTTGGAGCAGTTCTAAGAAAGCCAAGGGCGTGGAAAAGCCTTCCCCCTGCCAGGGGGAAGGTGGATGGCCGCAGGCCAGACGGATGAGGGTGCTCTCGTAAGCAGCCCCCCGAAGTACGTCCCCTCATCCGCCGCGCTTTCCGCGGCACCTTCCCCCCTGAGGGGGGAAGGCTTAAAAACAAGGCGGTCACTTCGACCGAATCATATAAGGGAGTTTTATCTATGAATTTAAGCCGTAAATGGCTCAACGAATTTGTCACCGTTGATGCCAGCGATAAAGATTTTGCGGAGGCCATGACCCTGTCCGGCTCCAAGGTGGAGGTTACCGAGGATCTGGGGGCCGAGATCTCCAACATCGTGGTGGGCCGCATCCTGTCCATGGAGCGCCACCCCGACTCCGACCATATGTGGGTGTGCCAGCTGGATGTGGGCAAGGACGAGCCCCTTCAGATCGTCACCGGTGCGTGGAATGTCCACGTGGGCGATCTGGTACCCGCCGCCCTGCACAAGTCCACCCTGCCCGGCGGCAAGAAGATCGAGAAGGGCAAGCTGCGGGGCGTGGTGTCCAACGGCATGATGTGCGGCCTGAGCGAGCTGGGCCTGGACGAGCGTGACTTCCCCTACGCCGCCATCACCGCTGCCGCCCTGCTGAACGACTACCACCCCATCGACCCCGCCAAGCCCTCCATCCCCGCCGACATCAAGCCCGGGGACAAGATCTACGGCCCCGTGGTGTGCGCCAAAATGCTGGAGGTCATGCCGCTGGAAAACGGCACCTTCCACACCTGCGCCGACATCGGCAATGCCACGGTCTGCCCCGATACGGTATGTGCCAACCTCCACGAGGGCGATCTGGTGGCTTACAACACCAAAACAGACAGCTACTGCACCCTGGCCGACCTCCACGCCGAGCAGAAGGAGTTCCCCCACTGCATCCCCTACGGCATCTTCATCCTCCGCGAGGACTGCAAGCCCGGGGACGACATCAAGCCCATCATCAACGCCGACGACCACGTGGTAGAGTTTGAGATCACCCCCAACCGCCCCGACTGCCTGTCCATGATCGGTCTGGCCCGGGAGGCCGCCGCCACCTTCGACCGGCCCCTGCGCCTGCACCAGCCCGAGGTGAAGGGCGGCGCGGACGGAAACCTGATGGAGCTGCTGGACGTGGAGACCCCTGCCGCCGACCTGGTGCCCCGTTACACCGCCCGGATGGTGCGCAACGTGAAGATCGCCCCCTCCCCCAAGTGGATGCGGGAGCGGCTGCGCAGCATGGGCGTGCGCCCCATCAACAACATCGTGGACATCACCAACTACGTCATGCTGGAGTACGGCCAGCCCATGCACGCCTTTGACTACCGCTATGTGAAGGGCGGCAAGATCATCGTCCGCCGGGCGGAGGAGGGCGAAAAGCTGACCACTCTGGACGGCAAGGAGCACGTTCTGAACGCCAACCACCTGGTCATCGCCGACGAGACCCGGGCCGTGGGTCTGGCGGGCATCATGGGCGGCGAGAACTCCGAAATCGTCGCCGACACCGCAGATGTGGTGTTCGAGTCCGCCAACTTCGACGGCACCTGTATCCGCAAGGGCGCTCTGGCCCTGGGTATGCGCACCGAGGCCAGTGCCAAATTCGAAAAGGGTCTGGATCCCATGAACACCCTGCCCGCCGTGGATCGGGCCTGCGAGCTGGTGGAGCTGCTGGGCGCCGGCGAAGTGGTGGACGGCGTCATCGACATCCTGAACTTCGTTCCCCACCCCACCGTTCTCCCCCTGGAGCCGGAAAAGATCAACGCCCTGCTGGGCACCGATGTGTCCCGGGAGGAGATGGTCCGCATTCTGGAGAAGCTGGACTTCCAGGTGGACGGCGACCAGGTCACCGTGCCCTCCTGGCGCAGCGACGTGCTGCGGATGAACGATCTGGCGGAGGAGGTCGCCCGGTTCCACGGCTACAACCAGATTCCCTGCACGCTGATGCGGGGTCAGACCACCCAGGGCGGTTATTCCAAGACCCAGCAGCTGGAGCAGCGCTTGGGCGCACTGTGCCGCGCCTGCGGTTATGATGAAATCATCACCTATTCTTTCATTTCTCCCACGTACTACGATAAAATCCGTTGGGCTGCCGATGATACCCGCCGGGAGAGCTTTAAGATTCTGAACCCCTTGGGCGAGGATACCTCCATCATGCGCACCACCACGCTGCCGTCTATGCTGGAGATTCTGACCCGGAACTGGAACTATCGGAACAAGACCGCAAAGCTGTATGAGCTGGGCCGCATCTATCTGCCCGGCGGGGAAGATGGCTTGGCAAAGGAACCGAAGATTCTGTCCATGGGCGCTTACGGCGAGGATATGGATTTCTTCGCAATGAAGGGCGTCATTGAGGAGATTCTGGACGATATCCGCGCAGAGGACGTGCATTACGAAACCTGCAGCGACAATCCCTCTTATCACCCCGGCCGCTGCGCAACCGTGTGGGTGGGCGATACCTACGTGGGCGTGTTCGGTCAGATTCACCCTCTGACTGCGGACAACTACGGTGTGGACGGTGAGCTGTACTGCGCGGAACTGCGCTTTGACGCACTGTTCGGTGCAATGGGCGCTGACCCCGAGTACGTGCCCCTGCCCAAGTTCCCCTCCATCAGCCGTGACATTGCTGTGGTCTGCGGAAAGGAAATCACCGTGGGCAAGCTGGAGGCTGCAATCCGCAAGGGCGCGAAGGGCTTGCTGAAAGAAGTGACGCTGTTCGACGTGTATGCCGGTCCCGGCGTACCGGAGGGCAAGAAGAGCGTTGCATTCAATCTGATGCTCCGCGCCGATGACCGGTCTCTCACCGGTGAAGAGGCAGACGAAGACCTGCAGAGCATTCTGAAAACTTTGGAAACCGACTGCGGC
>URTG01000085.1 GCA_900550705.1 uncultured Eubacteriales bacterium
CTTTGACCCGACGTCGGTTACTTTCCTTCGCGGGAAAGTAACCCGCCCGCAGGCGGAATTCCCCCGTCCTCGCGCCCGCAGACGGAACTCCCCCCGTCCCCCGCCGCAGCGGGCGAATCTCTCAGTTACCCCTCAAGCTCCATCCCCTGCAAGTACCGCCGGGCCAGATCAAAGGCGTGGTTGGCCGTCTGGGTGCGGAGGCGCTCCCGCACCGGGCGGCTGCCCAGCTTCAGGGGACGGACATAAACCAGCTCCTCCGGGGCGGCGATGGCCACGAACATGGTGCCCACCTCGTTGTCCCAGTCGTCCTTGTCGGGACCGGCCACGCCGGTGGTGGCCAGGGCGATGTCGCAGCCCAGGGCGGCCCGCGCCCCCTCGGCCATGGCGCGGGCGACCTGGGCAGAGACGGCGCCGAACTGGTCCAGCAGGTGCTGGGGCACCCCCAGGACGTTGTGCTTCACCTCATTGGTGTAGGATACGATCCCGCCCTTGAACACCTGCGACGCCCCGGGCACATCGGTAAGCCGCTTGGCCATCAGTCCGCCGGTGCAGCTCTCGGCCACGCCCAGAGTCAGGCCCTTCCGGCGCAGCAGGTCCTCCACCACGGCCTCCAGAGAGGGGACGTCCACCCCGTAGACCAGACTGCCGAACTGCTCCCTGAGCTGGGCCACCGTGGGCCGGAGCAGGGCCTGGGCCTCCGCCTGGGTGGCGGCCTTGGCGGTGACCCGCAGCTCGCACTCCCCCTCCTTGGCGTAGGGGGCCAGGGTGGGGTTGTGCATGGCGTTCATCCGCTCCCGGAGCTGGGCCTCCACGGCGGCCTCGCCGATGCCGAACAGCTTCACGGTGTGGGAGGCAATGACCCCCTCGGACAGGGTCTGCAAATAGGGCACCGCCCGCTGCCGGAACATGGGGCGGCACTCGCTGGGCGGGCCGGGGAGCATGATGACGTGAACGCCCTCGGCCTGAAAGGCGCAGCCCGGGGCGGTGCCCCAGTCGTTGGCCAGAATGGTACAGCCCTCGGGCAGCATGGCCTGCTGGAGGTTGTTCTCCGTCATGGTCCGGCCGGTCTTGGCGTAATAGGCCCGGATGCGCCGGGCGGACTCCTGGTCATACACCAGCTTTTTCCCAAACGCCTCGGCCAGGACGTTCTTGGTCAGGTCGTCACAGGTGGGCCCCAGGCCGCCGGTGGTCAGGATGATGTCCGCCCGGTTCCTGGCAATGGCCACCGCCTCCCGGACCCGCTGGGGATTATCCCCCACCACGGTGTGATAGTAGACGTTCAGCCCCAGGTCGCTCAGGCCCTGAGACAGCATCTGTGCGTCGGTATTGGCAATATTGCCCAGCAGCAGCTCGGTGCCCACGGACAGGATCTCCACAGTATGTGCCATAGAAAAAGCCTCCTAAACGGAATGATTCTCCAAATTACGCGGATTTGCTCCTTTATTATAGTCCGCGTCCGCAAAAGCCGCAACCCCGGATTTTCCCAGGAAAAAGCTTCCGTTCTCCCCGCTTTGGGAAGAAAATCACGCAGAATCCGGCTTGTCAAGTCATATCGCCGCGTTTCTCCTTCGGCACTTTACCGAAAAAAAGCCCGGTTTTCCCGGGGCAAATATCACAAACGCCGAACTTCAGGACATCTCACTGTGATATATGGCTATTTCTGGATTTTTTTGCATTTTTTCGACCAATTTACTGTTGAAATTCTCGCCAATTTGGACTACAATGATACTGCAACAGCAAGGAGGGTCCCGTGTGCTCAACATCGTATTAGTCGAACCGGAAATTCCTATGAACACCGGCAATATCGCCCGGACCTGTGCCGCCACCCGCAGCCGCCTGCACCTGATCCGCCCCCTGGGGTTTGACATCAGCGACAAGGCCGTGAAGCGGGCCGGGCTGGACTACTGGTCCATGGTGGAGATTCGGGTGTATGACAATTTAGAGGAATTCTTCCGGATCAACCCCCAGCCGGACCTCTGGCTGGCCACGACCAAGGCCCCGCGGGATTATTCCCAGGCTGTGTTCCATCCGGACTGCTGGCTGATGTTCGGGAAGGAGACCGCCGGTCTGCCGGAGGACCTCCGCCTGAAGTATTACGACCGCTGCATCCGCATCCCCATGCGGGTCGATGCCCGCAGCCTGAACCTGGCCAATTCCGTGGCCATCCTCACTTACGAGGCGCTGCGCCAGCAGGGCTTCCCGGACCTGTCCGGGGTAGGCTCTATGGCCCGCGTCTGACCCCCGCAATGTTCCTTCGTTCTGAGCTTGACGACATGAAAGGAGCCCTGTTCCATGAACTATAACAAGAAGACCGTAAAAGACATCGACGTATCCGGCAAGAAGGTCCTGCTGCGCTGCGACTTCAATGTGCCCCTGGCCAAGGACGGCAGCGGCGTCATTACCGACGACAAGCGCATCCGCGCCGCCCTGCCCACCATCCAGTATCTGCTGGACCAGGGCGCGGCGGTGGTGGCCTGCTCCCACCTGGGCAAGCCCAAGGGAGAGGTGAAGCCCGAGCTGTCTCTGAAGCCCGTGGCCGTCCGCCTGGCGGAGCTGCTGGGCCGTCCCGTGATCATGGCGGACGACGTGGTGGGTCCCGACGCACAGGCCAAGGCCAAGGCCCTTCAGCCCGGCCAGGTCCTGCTGCTGGAGAACACCCGCTTTGAGCCCGGCGAGACCAAGAACGACCCCGCCCTGTCCAAGGCGCTGGCCGATCTGGCCGATGTCTATGTGTCCGACGCCTTCGGCGCCGTGCACCGCGCCCACGCCTCCACCGTCGGAGTGGCCCAGTATCTGCCCGCCGTGTCCGGCTTCCTGATCCAGAAGGAGCTGGAGATCATCGGCGGCGCGCTGGCCAATCCCAAGCGTCCCCTGGTGGCGATCCTGGGCGGCTCCAAGGTCTCCTCTAAGATCGGCGTCATCAACAACCTGCTGGAGATCGCCGACACCATCATCATCGGCGGCGGCATGGCCTATACCTTTGCTGCGGCCCAGGGCGGCAAGGTCGGCAACTCCCTGCTGGAGGCCGACTGGGAGGACTACGCCAACCAGATGGTGGCCAAGGCCCAGGAGAAGGGCGTGAAGCTGCTGCTCCCCGTGGACGCCGTCTGCGGCGACAAGTTCGCCCCCGACGCCGCCATCCAGGTGGTCAAGCCCGGCCAGATCCCCGACGGCTGGCAGGGTCTGGACATCGGCCCCGAGACCGTGAAGCTGTATTGCGACGCGGTGGCCGACGCCGGCACCGTCATCTGGAACGGCCCCATGGGCGTGTTTGAGTTCCCCGCCTTTGCCAGGGGCACCGAGGCGGTGGCCGAGGCTCTGTCCAAGACCCAGGCCATCACCATCATCGGCGGCGGCGACAGCGCGGCTGCCGTGCAGCAGCTGGGCTACGCCGACAAGATGACCCACATCAGCACCGGCGGCGGCGCGTCGCTGGAGTTCATGGAGGGCAAGGAGCTGCCCGGCGTTGCTTGTCTGCTGGACAAATAAGCACTGCATTTCTGCGTCCGGACCGCCGGACATTCCCCCGCGTTTACATCAAGTTTGAGGAGAGATCATTATGAATCGTCGTTACCGCAAGACCATCATTGCCGGCAACTGGAAAATGAACAACACCCTGACCCAGACCAAGGCCTTTGCCGAGGAGCTGAAGCCCATCATGCCCAAGGGCAAGTGGTGCAATGTGGTGCTGTGCGTCCCCGCCACCAACATTCAGTCCGCTGTCCGCATCTTCAAGGACTGCCACATCGCCATCGGCGCTGAGACCTGCCACTACGAGGACCACGGCGCCTTCACCGGCGAGATCACCGCCGAGATGATCAAGGACGCCGGCGCCAAGTATGTCATCATTGGTCACTCCGAGCGCCGCCAGTATTACAACGAGACCGACTTCACCGTCAACAAGAAGGTCCACGCCGCCATCAACGCCGGTCTGATCCCCATCATCTGCGTGGGCGAGAGCCTGGAGCAGCGGGAGCTGGGCGTGACCATGGAGCTGATCTCCTATCAGGTCAAGTGCGCCCTGGCCGGTGTGCCCGCCGAGAAGGTCCGCCATGTGGTCATCGCCTACGAGCCCCTGTGGGCCATCGGCACCGGCAAGACCGCCACTGCCGAGCAGGCCGGTGAGGTCTGCGAGGGCATCCGCGCCGTGATCCGCAAGCAGTACGGCGCCCACGTTGCCCGCTCCGTCACCATTCAGTACGGCGGCTCCATGAACGCCAAGAACGCCGCAGAGCTGCTGGCGCAGCCCGACGTGGACGGCGGCCTCATCGGCGGCGCGTCCCTCAAGCCCGCGGACTTCGTCCAGATCATCAACGCGGCCAATCAGGAATAAGTAGCTTATCAGTCCGGAGTCCCCGTGCGGCCCGTTCTTCCGGGTCCGCCCGGCGGGGCCGCCTGCGGGACTCCGGATTTCTCCCCGAAAGAAAGGTACTTGCATGAAAACACCTACTACTTTGATCATTATGGACGGCTTCGGTCTGGCTCCCGCCTCCGCCGGAAACGCTGTGACCACCGCCTCCACCCCCAATCTGGACCGCATCTTCGCCGAGTGCCCCGGCTGCAAGCTGTCCGCCTCCGGCCTGGACGTGGGCCTGCCCGAGGGCCAGATGGGCAACAGCGAGGTGGGTCACACCAACATGGGCGCGGGCCGGGTGGTCTTCCAGGACCTGCCCCACATCAGCCGCGACATCGAGACCGGCGACTTCTTCGAGAACCCCGCCTATCTGGAGGCTATGACCAACTGCCGGGAGTGGGGCACCGCCCTGCATCTTATGGGTCTGCTGTCCGACGGCGGTGTTCACAGCCACATCAACCACCTGTTCGCCCTGCTCCAGATGGCCAAGGATCAGGGCATTGAAAAGGTCTACGTCCACTGCTTCCTGGACGGCCGCGACGTGCCCCCCTCCTCCGGCAAGCACTATGTGGGGCTGCTTCAGGCCAAGATGCAGCAGCTGGGCGTGGGCCAGATCGCCTCGGTCATGGGCCGGTACTACGCCATGGACCGGGACAAGCGCTGGGACCGGGTGCAGAAGGCCTACGACGCCATCGTCTGCGGCGACGCCCCCTATGCCGCCGACCCCGCCCAGGCCGTGCAGGACTCCTACGATGCCGGCGTGACCGACGAGTTTATGATCCCCGTGGTCTGCCGGAAGGACCTCCAGATCCGGGAGAAGGACTCCGTCATCTTCTTCAACTTCCGCCCCGATCGTGCCCGGGAGATCACCCGCTGCATCGTGGACGAGGAGTTTGCCGACTTCCCCCGGAAGACCGGCTATGTGCCCGTCACCTTCGTGTGCACCACGGAGTATGACGCCACCATGCCCAACGTCTCCGTGGCCTATCCCCGGCAGAAGCTGGAGAACATCTTTGGCGAGTATATCTCCAAGCTGGGTCTGACCCAGCTGCGGATCGCCGAGACGGAGAAGTACGCCCATGTCACCTTCTTCTTCAACGGCGGCGTGGAGCAGGTTTTCCCCGGCGAGGACCGGTGCCTCATCCCCTCCCCCAAGGTGGCGACCTACGACCTCCAGCCCGAGATGTCGGCCTACGCCGTCACCGAGGAGGCCGTGAAGCGTATCCTCAGCGGCGCCTATGACGTCATTATCCTGAACTTTGCCAACTGCGACATGGTGGGCCACACCGGCGTGTTCGACGCCGCCTGCAAGGCCGTCACCACCGTGGACGAGTGCGTGGGCAAGGTGGTAGAGGCCACCTCCAAGATGGGCGGCATCTCCCTGATCACCGCCGACCACGGCAACGCGGATAAAATGGTGGACGAGAACGGCAAGCCCTTTACCGCCCACACCACCAACCCGGTCCCCTTCTATATCGTCGGCGCCAACGTGAAGCTGCGGGACGGCCGCCTGGCCGACATCGCCCCCACCATGCTGGACCTGATGGGACTGGAGAAGCCCAAGGAGATGGATGGCTCCACCCTGATCGTCACCTGATATGCGTTCTGGCATGGCTCCGCAGGCGCGCACCGTGCAGATCATAGTTCCCCACCGGGGCGGGTGTCCCGTCCCCATATTGAAAGGAGTTTGAGTTCCATGAAGCAGATGATCGAAATTGTTGACGTCCTGGGCCGCGAGATCCTGGACAGCCGCGGCAACCCCACCGTTGAGGTCGAGGTCTATCTGGAAGACGGCACCATGGGCCGCGCTGCGGTCCCCTCCGGCGCTTCTACCGGCATTTACGAGGCCTGCGAGCTGCGGGACGGCGACAAGAGCCGCTACAACGGCAAGGGCGTTGAGACCGCTGTGAAGAACGTCAACACCGAGATCGCCGAGGCCCTGATCGGCACCAACGTTCTGGACCAGGTGGCCATCGACAAGATGCTCATTGATCTGGACGGCACCCCCAACAAGACCCGCCTGGGCGCCAACGCCATCCTGGGCGCTTCTCTGGCCTGTGCCAAGGCCGCGGCCGAGGCTCTGGGCACCTCTCTGTATAACTACATCGGCGGCGTCAACGCCAAGCAGCTGCCCGTTCCCATGATGAACATTCTCAACGGCGGTGCCCACGCCACCAACAACGTGGAGATCCAGGAGTTCATGATCATGCCCGTCTCCGCCCCCTCCTTCCGTGAGGCTCTGCGCCGCTGCGCCGAGGTGTTCCACACCCTGAAGGCGGTGCTGAAGGAGAACGGCACCCCCGCCGCCGGCGTGGGCGACGAGGGCGGCTACGCCCCCAACCTGAAGAAGGACGAGGACGCCCTGAAGGTCATCGTCAAGGCCATCGAGGAGGCCGGCTACAAGCCCGGCGAGGACTTCAAGATCGCCATCGACGCCGCCTCCTCCGAGTGGTGGGACGAGGAGCAGAAGTGCTACATCCAGCCCAAGTCCGGCAAGAAGCTGACCCAGCAGCAGCTGGTCAATATGTGGAAGAAGTTCGCCGACACCTATCCCATCATCTCCCTGGAGGACGGCATGGCCGAGACCGACTGGGAGGGCTGGGCTATGCTGACCCATGCCATCGGCGACCGCGTCCAGCTGGTGGGCGACGACCTGTTCGTCACCAACGTCCAGCGCCTGTCCACCGGCATTGAGAAGAAGGTGGCCAACGCCATCCTCATCAAGGTCAACCAGATCGGCTCCCTGACCGAGACGCTGGACGCCATCCAGATGGCCAACCGCGCCGGCTACACCGCCATCGTCTCTCACCGCTCCGGCGAGACCGAGGATGCCACCATTGCCGACATCGCCGTGGCCCTGAACGCCGGCCAGATCAAGACCGGTGCCCCTAGCCGCACCGACCGCGTGGCCAAGTACAACCAGCTGCTCCGCATCGAGGAGGAGCTGGGCGACGTGGCCGAGTATCCCGGCATGAAGGCGTTCTTCAATCTGAAGTAAGCGTTTTGCCCAAATCTTTTGCGTCCCGCAGAT